>CAYUOD010000011.1:19136-23124 GCA_964446225.1 uncultured Acidimicrobiales bacterium
GCTGGTACTCGCACATCGGGAAGTCCGAGTCTGAGTACCGGGGCATCAAGGAAATCGAATGCGCCGTGCGAGATCTGGGCAGCGACCTCGGCACCGAAGCCGCTAGTGGTGTTGGCCTCGTGTACTACGAGCGCCTTTGACGTGCGCGACACGCTGTCGATGACCGTTTCGGAATCAAAGGGAGAAATCCAGCGCAGATCGACGACCTCTATATCGAGTCCGTCGGCGGCCACCAACTCGGCAGCTGCCAGAGTCCGGTGAAGCATGGCGCCCCACGATACGAGTGTTGCGGTTTGGCCGGGTCGAACAACCGTCGCACCACCAATGGGCTGAACAGGCTCATTGGTATCAACCTCCTGAGCCTCGCCGAAGTAGAGGCTGCGATGTTCTATGACGATCGTCGGGTCGTCGCATCTCACAGCGCTCAACAGCATCTGGTACGCATCGTTGGGTGTTGCGGGCATTGCTACCCGGAGTCCCGGAACATGAGCGTAGATTGCCTCGAGACACTGGGAGTGCTGCGCACACGATCCAGGCAGGTGTCCCTGCTGTGTCCTGACGGTGAGCGAAGCGTGCTGGGCCCCGTTCGAAACGTAACGCACATTTGCCGCTTGATTGACGAGCTGGTCGAGTGCGACGAGCGAGAAGTCGGCCCACATGATTTCCACTATCGGGCGCTTGCCGCGGAGCGAGGCACCGAGCGCAGCGCCGAGGATCGCCGCCTCAGAGATCGGAGTGTCAAACACGCGAGCCTGGCCGTAACGTTCCTGGAGGCCCTTGGAAGCACCAAATACTCCACCAGGTTTGGCGACGTCCTCACCGAAGAACAGCGTCTCAGGGAACTCCTTGAGAGCTCTGTCGAGTGCGGCGTTCACTGCTGAGATGTAGTTGAGTTTCTCAGCCATAGACGTTCTCCTGCACAGAATTGGCGTTGGCAAGCGGCGCTTCGAGGGCGCGGTCTGCTGCTGAATCGATCTCGTTGCTGGCCGCCGACTCGATGTCAGCAAGGGATCCCTGACTCCGGCCAGCGGCCAACAACCGTTGCCTGGCGACTACGAGCGGTTCGCGTGTCTTTGCAGCCTCGATTTCGCCGGACGGACGGTACTGTTCAGAGTCGCCGATGTAGTGACCACATAGCCGTTCGGTCATCGCCTCGACCAGCGTCGGTCCTTCGCCGGCACGGGCTCTGGCGAACGCTCGTGCTGCAACTTCCTTGACCGCTGAAGGGTCATTGCCGTCTACTCGCTCGCCAGGCATTCCGTATGCGGCGGCTCGTCGGTATAGCTCTGGTTGACCGACCATGTCAGCAATCGGGGTCAGCTCGGAGTAATAGTTGTTCTCGCACATGAAAATCAGTGGCAGAGCCAGCGCTGAGGCGAAGTTGAGTGCCTCGTGTAGCGCGCCCTGGTTGAGGGCGCCATCGCCGAATACGGTCACTGCCACTTCGCCGCTCTGGTCGACGCGGCTTGCTAAAGCCGCACCCGCTGCGATGGGGCCACTGGCACCAACGATTGAGTTCTCTCCCATAAAGTGGACCGAAGGATCGCTCAGATAAGCAGAACCGCCGCGCCCGCCGTTTGTGCCGCCTTCTCGCCCGAGCAATTCAAGAAACAGTCGTTCAGGCGCGGATCCGCACGCCAGCGCCCAGCCATGGCCCCTGTATGTGGCGAATACGGGGTCGCGATCCTCGCGCGCCGAACAAACGCCAACGGCGATGGCCTCTTGACCGTTGCAGAGGTGGACTGAGCCCGCGATGTCTCCGGAGACTCTGAGCTCAAGCACCTTCTCTTCGAAGCGTCTGATCAGCAACATCTGGCGGTAGGCGTCCAGAAGTCCGGGTTGCGGGTTGGCGGGGAGATCTGTCATTCGACGCCTTTGCTTGTTGAACGCCAGCGCTCGACACTGCAGGTGACGATCTTTTCGCAGTCACCGAGGTAGTTGGCTGGCTCTATCTGCGGTAGATCCATGTGCTCGAGCAGTGACTCGCGTGTGAGTACATCCGCTAGAGCAACGTCGTCGCGGCGAGCTTGGTTTGCCGCGGAGTAGACAATGTCGTGTGCCTTCTCGCGTCCGACGACCTCTGCAATTCGGATCATGTATGCCTCTGCCATGAGTAGTGACTGGTCGCTTGTGAGGTTCAGCGCCATACGGTCGGTGTTGACGTGTAGGCCAGTGATTACAGAGGTAATGGTTGCAATGGCAGAGCAAGCCAACACCGCGATTTCAGGCACGGTGTTCCACTCGATCTGCCATTCACCTGCGGCACGCTCGTGGCCCGCCTCCGCCGCTCGTCGCAGGGTAGGAACGAGCGCTGATGCTGCGATGCCGAGGCCCAGGGTGGCCTCAGAAAGTACGGGGTTACATTTTTGGGGCATGGTGGATGAAGCACCGGCGTGGTGGCCGCCTGGCTCTTGGACCTCAGCAAGTTCTGTGCGGGAGAGGTCGATGATCTCCCGTGCCAGGCGCACCGCGAGCCCCGCAACGTCGCCGCAGAACTGCCCGAACGCGACGACGGTGTCTCTGTTGACGTGCCACGGCACGTCCGAGAATCTCAGGTCGAGTTCGCTCGCGAGTAGGCGGCGGGTCTTGGCCGCGTCGCTCAGCAGAGCAGCCGAGGTACCCCCTGCGCCATGTAGAGAGACAATGGCAACGAGGTCTGAGATCTCGCGAGCAGCAACGAGTCTGTTGGTCGTCTGATCGAGAAATACCGCGATCTTTGCGCCAAAGGTGCTCGGTACTGCCTGTTGGCCATGTGTTCTCGCGGCCAGAATTGTCCTTGCGTGCGTCTCGCTGAGATGGCAAAGGGCCTCGCCCAGTTCAATGAGTCTGGCCTCGAGCAGAACTGTGGCTTCTCGCATCTGCAGCGACAACCCAGTATCCATGATGTCCTGGGTTGTCGCACCCAGGTGCACGCGGCCGTTCGGACCCTCGGGGAGCAGGTCTGCGACCTGTCTGACGAGGCTCAGGATGGGGTAGCCCACCGTGCGGCCTTCCTGCACGAGCCGATCAAAGTCGATGACTGACACATCGCAGCATGCGCCTATCGCTTCAGCGTCGGCGACGCTGATGCGCCCGGTGTGACTCTGGGCCACAGCGAGGCTCGCTTCAGTTCGAAGCCAAGCGGCGACTGTTGCTTCGAACGAAAATATGTCTGCCATCTGCTGGTCGCCGTACATTGCCTGAAGCAACGAGAAGGGCCGGGTCGAAGAAATCGTCGGTTCCATCAGTCGAACTCCAGCCCGCCGTCGACGTTGATGGCCTGGCCCGTGATGAAGGAGGCTGCATCTGATAACAGAAAGGCAACCACCGTAGCCAGCTCCTCGGGCTCGCCACCCCGTCCCAGCAATGTGGATCGAGTAACTTCGTCCAGCCATTCCTGGCCCGCTCCCGCGCCTTCGAGACGGTCGCGGTCAGCGACTATCTGGTCCCACATTGGAGTCATGAAGAGACCAGGGCATACGGCATTCACCCGCACAGCAGGTGCGAGCGCCTCGGCGGCGGATTTCGTGAGACTGATTACACCGGCCTTGGCTGCTGCATAGTGCGCTGCGAGCGGGCGCCCGCCGCGGCCCGCTACGGACGAGAACAGCACTATGGAGCTGGGGTCGGTCATGGCAGCTGCGGCTGCCTGGGTCAACAAGAACATGCCAGTGAGGTCGACGTCGATGACTCTTCGCCAGCTGTCAGCAGTGAGTTCCTCGAAGGGTGCCGTATCAAAGATGCCAGCCGCAGCGACGAGACCTCTGACTTCTCCGAGCCTCTGCGCGCTTTGCATGAGGTGGGCCACCTGTTGCTGGTCGCTGACGTCTGCCGGCACCGCGGTCACTGATCCGAACTCTTCAAGCTCGGCAGCTGTTGATTCCAGGTCGTTGCCTGGCAGATCCGAGAGAACGACTGTGGCGCCTCGTTGAGTGAGGAGCCTTGCGCAGGCCTTACCGAGCCCGCTGGCCGCGCCGGTTACAACGATTACATTGTGATGGAAGTACTG
>CAYUOD010000012.1:0-4425 GCA_964446225.1 uncultured Acidimicrobiales bacterium
GGCCAATGCAGCAATGAGAGCGGCCACCAGTGGCAGGGAGATATCGCTGTCCCGCTCTCATTGCTGTCTATTGGCCACCACCCTGAGGGAACTCCTTACATTGCCGCCTTCGCCCGGCGGCCTGAAACGGGGTCCTCAATGACTACGTGTCCGGATTTCGACGTTGGTCGCGAAGAATTCCGAGAAACTTCTCGACACCAGCGACAACCTCGCCTCAATCGGCGGACCCGAGGTCGGGGATCGGTGTGAGAAAGACAACGCGGTTCACCGAATCGAGGCCGTAGCTCGCGCACGGACGCTGGGGAGTCGGCTCTGCAATAACGCGAACCGTCCATCCACTCAGACCCAGCTCCTCGAACAGACCAGTCACCATGACCTGCGCATCTTGCATCGATCTACAGGACCCGTCACCAAAGATTGAGCGAAGTCGACGGTCCAGAATCGTCCCGGGCAGAATACCCGACGAGCGCTCAAACTCCGCCAACCCAAGAGACCCACACAAAGCAGTGTCGTCGCTCGGCAATACGAACAGCACTCCGCGATCACTCACGCAGCCAATCAGTGGAGGCACCGTGCCGGGCACCGCGACCGCAACATTCACGAGCGTGCCGTCGATCCACAAAGACTCGCAGGCCTCGGGCTCGAGGACGTCGGGTGCCAGACCACCGGACCTGCTTGAGTCGAGTGTGAGTCCTTGGTAGCAGACCATGTCGCTCGTCTGCGTGACGGCTCTGCGAACCGACCACACCGCGGCTGCCAGGGCCAGGGCCGCCAGTACGGCCAGGGCTATGCCAACGATCCGCCGGGCAGGTGGCCTCGTCGGCCTCTGCGCCGGTTCGGTGGTCGCGGCCATGACCCGCGCGTAAATCTCTCGCCCGAGCTCCGAGTCAGCCGCAGGCATCGTCGCCAGTGGCGCTGGATCGCCCTGTCTCAGCAGTTCAAATGGATCGATGGTCTCTGTAGTCATTGTGTCCCCCGAGTTGACTGTGTGCTTTGCTCGCCACCTAGCGATGAAGCACCCGATGTTTCGTCTCCGGCTGCGAGTTCTTCGCGCAGTCGTTGACGTGCCCGGTACAACCGGGTCTTGATGACAGATGGACGCTTGCCGACCACCTCGCCGATCTCTATGTGGCTGAGACCCTCGAACGTCGCGAGCGCGACGATTTCCTGATCGAGAGGAGTCAACCGTTTCAAGCTCTCAAAAACCTGTGCCACAAGTGCATCGTGCTGGGTTTCCTCAGCAGGATCAATGCCAAGCCGGACCGGTTCTCGACCGACCTTGTCGAGGAGCTTGTTCCGGCGACCGCGGCCCCGACCTTGATTGGAGAGGATCCCACGAGCAACCGAAAGGAGCCATGCAATGGGCTTCTCGGCTGCCGCGACCTCGTCGATCTTGCGCCAGGCGACGATATACACCTCGGCAACGGCATCGTTGGCGTCTTCTGCGGAAGGACTCCGGCGCCTGCAATAGGCAAGTACCTCAGAAAACGTCTCCGCGTAGAGGTCATCGAAGAGTCGTCGTCGCTCTCTTTCTGATCCTCTATGTCCCACCATGAGATACCTGTTCTAATGTTGCCGACTCGACGATACCTAGTTGATGTAGACCGAACTGACGTCGTTGTTCCAGCCGCTGATCATCGATGATGACACGTCGTACGCTTGTGTACTTCCTGTTGGATACCAGGCTCCACCGCCGTTGGAATAGTCCGCGAAGTAGGACGAACAAGAACCGATCTTGAACGACGAGGTCCTCTGATTGAATCCGTAGTTCGCAAGGTTCAGCCAACTGTGCCGAACGTTCAGCCACAAGATCGAACCGGTATAGGAGGTCCCGTTGTAAAGCCTCAAGCTCGCCGAACAGTTCGTGCCGTTGAGCGTCACCCCAGGCCCTGGCTGTGCGGCCAGTGGAGAGAGTGCCCCCGATGATGCGCCGGTGACACTAGCTATACCGCCGACCTGGGCATCCATCTCAGCCTCAGTGCGAAAACATTCGGGCAGCGTCTCGAGGTCAGAAACCATGCACGCCGTCGCCTCGCCCCAGTCTTGCGCGATGTTGATGATCTGTCCCTCAAACAATGCCGGAGTCACCGGTACTGGCTCGGGTGTCCGTTCACCCGCTGATGCCGCTGTCATCGACAACAGCGTTGCCGAAGCCAACGTGATCGCTGCAATCCATCTCTTAGTTCCTGATACCCGCATTTGCCCGCTTCCTTCGTGATGGCGCGCCAAAACTTGGCGCTCTATCAGTACGTGTCCGGCAGGAGGCAAAGGTCGCGAACACTCTTGACTGCTCGGGTACGATCCGCTTAGCGAACAGAGGGGTGCTCATGTCCGACAGAGCGGTGGCGGCAGATTCGCCAGATGAGCGGCGCCGCCTATTCCTGGCCGAAGTGGTTGGGAAGCTAAATACTGAGACGGTCGCTGTAGGTCAAATTGTGAACCTGAGCGACGATGTGGAGATACGCGACTCACTCGACTCGGCGGGAGTGTCCCCTGGCGACGTCGCCGCCTACGTGCTCGAGAACATCGCTGTCTCAAATGAGCGTGGACTTCTTGATGAGGCCTTGTGGGCGATTACGACCTTCGGGGAGTGTGAGCAGGAGATTCCCTACGCGAATCTCTGGGAGCGACGCAACGCCGCCGGTCAACGCGAACTCACCTGCGGACACTCGCCTGAACATGTCACGGTGCTGGGTTGATGGGCTCATGAAAGAAATACTCAACGCCCTCTCGCCCTTTGCGGCCACTGCACTCGCAGCGGGTGCCGCTTGGCTGGCCCTACAGAGCACTGCAGCAGGCGTGGCAATCGTTCTGATCGCGCTGGTTGTCATCGTATTTTTTGCCGCTGCCTTTGATGCTGGACAACGCTCACTGCCAGACTCCCCCGAGGCCGCTCTTACACTCATGAACCTCTCCAAAGGCCTGCACTGGATAGTGGCCGCACTTGGCTCGATGCTCGTCATCGTGATCGGGGTAAAACTGGTGCCGGGCGACACACTCTCGGGAGCTGACGAAGCGGCGTTCGCGGCATTCGCCACCGGTGTCACTGCGTTCATCACCACGACAACCGCCAAGTACAGTGACGAAAAAAGCGACGATCTTCTCGCTGGGCGAACAAAGGCAGCATTCCAGCAGAGCTACAAACGTCGCCCCAACGCGGGGCAGAATGACAACTCGGTCCACTACTTCGCCGCAAGTTCTGCGGGCGAACGGTGGGTTTACGCCGAGAACTACCGCGGCGTATCCGGCTGGGGTAAATCCTCCCGACGAAGGCGGGCAGAAGGCATCGCCGCTGAGCTCAAGTCCGGAGACAGCGAACCGTCATGATCCTGGCGTAGCGCGACCCTGAATAACTTTGACCGAGTCGGCGTTGGCATCAGCAATCCAGATTCTGTTCGCGGCAACGGTGGGCGTGCCAAGTGCGATGAAGCCGGTGAGGTCATTCACCGCACCGACCGACACTCGAGCGACTACGGACAACGTCTCGCGGTCCAGGCCCACAAGATCGCCCGATTCGGTCGCCGCCCAGACTGTTTCTGCGTCTGCTGAGGGCCGTGTCCACAGGGGCTCACCAAGGCGGACCTCTGTCGTTGCTCTCGCTGGAGCATCCAACACGGTGACTCCCTCAAAGCTGGAAAACCAGAGTTCGTCGCCGACTGCTTCCATCCAAAGGACAAAATCTATGCCGGGCACCGCCACAGTCGACACAGACCGAGTTGCGGGATCGACAACCGACAGCCCAAACAGACCGAGCAGCCAGACTTCCCCCTTAGCGACAGTAGCGACAGTCCCCTCATCGGTGGGAATGCTGTCGACAACGGTGAACGATGCCGCGTCGATGATCGAGATCTCATTGGACAGATAGTTCATGATCCAGATCTCATCGCCCACCGGAATTACGTCCGCCGGACCATCTCCAACCTGCACAGTCGCAATCACGCTAAGGCTGTCGGGGTCATACACGGTCACCGTGTCGGCTTCGAAGTTCGCGACCCACACCGTCCCTGAGCTCGCAGCAAAATCAACTGATGGAGAACCGGTGTCGATCGATTCCACGGAGAACGTCACCGGGTCAATCACCAAAATCGTTCGACCAGATGTCGCCACCCACACCTTGCCGAGTACCTCATAGGCCTGAGCTGGATTCGTACCGATCTCGAAGAACTCGAGAACTTCCTGGGTAATTGGATCGAAAATCATGATGGCATCAGAGAGATCGCTGGTAACCCAGACACGGTCAAATGCGTACAGCGGTCTGGCTGGAACAAGCTGGTTCAACCTCTTTGACCCGGCAATCTGCAAGCCCACAGGATTGATGGCCTCGGTTGCGGCGATGCTGGAGTTGGCCGAAATAACCGGCTCAGACTCCGACTCGCCAAATGTGTCGCTAAGGAGAAGCCAACTCACAGACCCGAAAACTGCGAG
>CAYUOD010000012.1:4525-10140 GCA_964446225.1 uncultured Acidimicrobiales bacterium
GGTGGCGGCGTCTCGATGACGACAGCCGAGGTCGGAACAAGTCCCTCAGAACCGTTCGGACTCAGCACCGTGACCCATTCCTCGCTGATCTGGGTCGCCCGGTAGCGCTTCCCGGCGAGCAGCGAGCCAATCGGCGTCTGCTGGCGATCGAGCACGACGGCCGCTTCAGTGACGGTGAACCAGATCTCAGTCACTTTGCGCCTTCGCTGCCGGGCAACGGCCTGCTCCCGGACCCATACGACTGAAGTCGATTTACCCGATCTCTGGCGCGATTGATTGGTTCAGACAGGACCCGTCGGCGCTCAATGAGTTCTCGCTCAAGTGCGTCGAGCCTCGCTTCCTCTTGGAGTATGCCGGGCTTGTCGTGCGCCGCGTCCATGAAGGCTATGCGCTGACTCTCAAGCTCGGACGCCCTTCTCTCATGACGTTCTATCTGCTCTTGTGCGTACTGATTCCTGTTGCCCTCGAAGTATGGATCATTCATGTGCTCGAATGTCTCGTTGTAACTGGAGCCATCAGGAGCGAACCGAAAACGCTCACCACGACGCCAGGCCGTCCAGGTCCACGCCCAATCGCGCTCGGTCTGAATACGTTCCTGAAAGCGGGATTCGGCGTTCCACACATCTACCGCGGCACTTCTCGTCTCACGGTCGCGCAATCGTTCGCGCCCGTTCAGGTAGTCCTTCCACTGTCGCTGCTGCCTATCTCGCTCCACGAAGAGTCCCGCGAGTTCGCTCTGGGCCTTGCGATACTCAGTGAACTCAGCTGGTGTCAGAGGAACCAGCCCAGCGTCTGTTTGTTGCAGCTCAAGGTCATAGGGATTGCCAACATCGGCGGTCCCGCCGCGGGCCTGACTCAGCCCGGCGATATCTTCACGAAGATCATCCAACGACCGACCAGAAGCCAAGCCGCGCCGGTAGATGTCATCGATCTCCTGCTGGGAAACCTCTACCCGATCACCGGGCAAGACTGCATCTACGGACTCAGCGGATTGCGACTCGGTGGCGGTCGACTCTTCGGGTGGCGTGGCCGGCTCTTCAGATGGCGCGGCTGACTCTCCAGGTGGCGCGGCCGGCTCTGAAGTTGGCTCTCTGCTGGCCCCTGCATCTGCCTCATCTCCAGAAACAGGTCCGACTGGACCCTCTGCTGCTGGGCCTCGCCCGGTGGGGGCGTCCACGAAGTTGGTGGGTGGCGGCGGCTCGCTGGGCGGCGGCGGCATCCGCGGATCGACCCACGGGCCGCTCGCGTCAAGAATGCCGTCGCCATCGGTATCTTGCTCAACCCGGTCATAGAATCCATCACCATCGGTGTCACTCCAACGCGTTCTCGGCAGAGAAGAAAAGCCCTCAGTCTCAAACGGCTCTCTCTGAGGACCGAAAGGCGCAACAACACCGGGGCTTTGTGCTGCCTCGTCCGGCGCGGCCGTCGGGACGCTGGTTGGGGGAGGAAGTTCGGATACCGGACCGTGGTCGAGCGGCTCAAACGTTCCAGAGGATTCGACGTCAACATCTGGTGGCGTCGAACCTGCCAGTGGTGGTTCGATATCTGATCCTGGATCCTGATCCAGAGGCTCGAAGGTACCCGGTGGACTGGCTCCCCCAGGAGAGACGGGTGGCGGCCAGGGTTCGATAGCGTCGATCACACCGTCATTGTCATGGTCGATGTAGACGGTGTCCGCTACGCCGTCATTGTCCGTGTCCACCGTCATCAGGCTGCTTTCCCGGCCACCACCACTTCGGCCGCTAGCCGCCGACACGAACGGAGAGTCACCCGTTAACCGCTCAAGCCCGGCCAGCAGTGGTATGACCTCGGCAAGGTTGATGAGTCCCAGACCCACGAGCACCAGGAGTCCGGCAGTGGCCTGGCGGGCGGCCGAGGAGCGATCGATGTCGTCTTGCCCCGCTGCCGACTGCTCCGCTTCTAACCCCGCGGCCTGAGTGTCGCCGGCGTCGCCCCCGTCACCATTGTCCCCACCGCCACCGTTCTCATCATTGTTCTGGCCACCGTCACCGTCGAGAGGCACAGGTAGTGCCGAGCTGTCATCGTCGTCCTGGGATGAAGTGGTCGGCGTCGCTGCCGCAGTCGCAGGATCGGGGGTGGCTGTTTGAGCCGCAGGTGGGACCGTTGCTACCGAATTCGGTTGAGGAGCAGCAGTGGCCGGAGGCGCCACGGCTGGCGGGACGGTTGTCACGACAGGAGGCGCCGTATTCGCGACAGGGGGTGAAGTGGTGACGACCGGTGCTGATTGTGTCCAGGTGTATGCCCATTCAGCGGTACAGGCATTGCCACAGTTCTGGATTCGCCAGGAAAACGTCGCAGTTTCGCCATCAGCCGAGCCGGCCCCCAAAGAGAAGGACACCGAGCCACCGCTCGCCGCGGACACAGTACAAGCGTCCTCGAGCGGGCATGTCCACTCAACAGTGGCAACGAGGCCTCCGCTGAGATCTGAGCCATTCACTCCACCGATTATCTGGAGTGTGGCGCGACTACCAACATCGAAGGCCCCGGCAGCTCCTGGACTCGCTGATGCGCTCACCGTCGCGGACTCACCCGCGACAAGTTGTGCTGGTGGGGCGCCGTATACGATCGTGTTTGGCAAGGTGCCGCCCTCCGATCCGATGCCGTCGTTCCTGGGAATGACGAAGTCCAGTGAGCCACCAGAAGCACCGAGGGCAGGCTGAAACTCCGGAAACGACGGCGCTCCGCCAAGGATCCTCCCGGACCCACGGACCCACGCACCGGACTCCTGGGCGGTTGCCGGTGTGACGTCACCACCCGCTAGGGCTGAACCGACGGAGACCACGAGCACCACGGCGACGACCACTGCCTGCTTCAGGTTGTGTCGAGCGGTTTTCACATTCCCGCTACGCCCCAACAACACACCGACGGTGATTCCTACCGAGAACCAGGCAACCACCTGACCGAGTTTGACGACTCCGGCACGGTTGGCGAATCCCGCGATCTGCATCGCAATCAGGCTTCCACCCCAGATGGCCACACCGATCCTCGACCGTTGAGCCCACACTCGTTCCTTAGCCACAGTGATCTGCAGGTTGGTGCCCTGAAGCAGCCCCACGACCAGACCTACCGCACTCGCTACCGCCAGAAGCTGTGGGGCGGACGAAACCCCGACCACTCTCGCCATGATGACCACGCCCGCCACCTGAAGCCCGAGCCGCAGGTAGTCGAACAAAGGCCGGATCGGCATCTGCTTCAGCGCTCGCGTCAACGCAAACACCAGCGCCACGACCGAGAACGCCACCAGGACAGCGGCCAAGATCCGCTGCAACAGCGACGCGTCGGCGCTGACCTGGGCGAGCAACATAGCTATGCCCGAGTCCGCGCTGTAGCTACTCACTGTCGTAGACGACGAATTCCCCATAACTACACCGCGTGACGCCCGACGGAACATTGTGACTTTGTGCCGGAACATAGCAGAACTCGGCCACACTGCGCCCTGGCTTTGTAGTAGCTCAGACCTAGCGAGGATCCTGCACAAACTCGATGCGGTTGCCGCCAGGCTCAAACACCATGCTGTGCGACCTGGGTCCGATGCCCACGGGATTCAGCTGCGGACTGAACTCAACGATAACTCCGGGGAAGTCCTTGACGGCCTCGAACACGGTCTCGAGCGCCTCTGGACTCGCTACCCGGAGCGCCAGGTGATGCAGCCCAATATTCGCCTCACGGTCGGCTGGAACGGGACTCTCGGCCCAGGCCTTCCACAGCGTGACTTTCGTTGTGCCGTCGCTGAGGTACACCGCTGGATAGCCAGGATCCTCACCAATCTGCTTCCATCCCAACGCCTCGACAAAGAAGGCGATCGTGGGTGCCAGGTCCGCAACGGTCAGGCCGACATGGTCCACACCGATCGTGAGTGGCGAGCCAGAAGTCATGGTGTCACGATACCGGCGTGGCAGATCTCAGCGTCAGCCTCTGCCCCCAACTCACTTTGACCGAGTCCGCGTTGGCGTCGGCAATCCAGACCCCCAGGATCGATGGCCTCGGCAACGGTGAACCAGATTGCAGTCACTGGGAACCGCCATTGCCCGGCAGCGATCTGCCGAATCGGTACGACTGGAGTTCGCTCATTCGGTCTCTCGCGCGATTGATGGGTTCGGATAGAACACGCCGGCGCTCGAGCAGCTCTCGCTGGACAGCATCCAATCTGGCGCCTTCCTCACCGATGTTCGGCCTGTCGCGGGCGGCTGCCATGTACGCCATCCGTTCTCTCTCTATGTCGTTGATTTTGTCGTAACGCGCCTTGATGCGGCCACGAGCGAACTGGTCATCGTCACCAGCAAAATCTGGGTGACTGCTGCGACCAAAGTTCTCCTCATAACTCGATCCGTCTGGCGCGGCCCGAAAGCGGTTGCCGCGGAGCCAGGCCTCCCAGGTCCTTACCCATTCACCTTCGGCATCCATTCGTTCCTGGAACTGTGTTTCAGCATTCCACACATCTTCAGCGGCCTGAAGCGGGTTCCGTTCACGCCAGCGTTGGCGTTCAGTTAGATAGTCGTCCCACGCCCGTTGTTGACCATCGCGCTCTCGAAGGAGCCGGGCCAGGTCAGCGCGGGCCTTGTTGTAGTCGGCGAACTCGCCCGGTGTCAGGGGTGATGGTCCGGCCGCTGTGGGCCGCATCGCCAAGCCATAGGGGTTGCCGACCTCTGTGCTCCCGCCGCGAGCCTGACTGAGCGCGGCGATATCGTCTCGAAGCTCGTCGAGGCTTCGGCCCGATTCGGGCGCCAAACCGCGCCGGTAAATGTCGTCGATCTCCTGCTGGGAGACGTCTAGTCCGTCGCTCGGCAAACTTGCGCCTACAGACCCGTCTGATTCCGGTTCGGCGCTGGTCGGCCCTGCCGGTTGCGCGGACACCTCTGAAGGTGGGGCCAACCCTCCGGCGGGAACGTCCGGAAACACGGTCGGTGGCGTCGGCATGGTGGGCGGAGGTGGCATCAGCGGATCGACCCATGGCGAACTCGTATCAAAGCTGCCGTCGTCGTCGGTGTCGAGCTCAACTCGGTCAACAAATCCGTCTCCGTCAGTGTCAGACCAACGCGCTCTAGGAAAACCCCCGACCCTTTCAGTTTCAACTGGCTCTATAGGGCCGTCCGGAGCAGCAGCTGTTGAGGTCGCTGATTCAGCGTCCAGCGGCTCGAATGTGCCTGGTGGCGGCTGCATCTCGGGAGGCGCGTACTCAGACCCCGGACCATGATCCAGAGGCTCAAAGGTGCCCGCTGGTGGCGCCGGAGCTTCGGGTGGGGGCCACGGTGTGACCTGGTCGATGTAGCCATCGCGATCCACATCGACATAGGCCGTGTCAGCCATGCCGTCACGGTCTGCATCGATCACGATGACCCCGAGAGGAGAACTCTCGTACTGCGGCACCGTGTGCGATGAAACAATTGGCGCATCACCGGACAGTCGCCCAAACGCTTCGAGGAGGGGTAACACTTCGGCAAGGTTGATGAGCCCTAGGGCCACAAGCACCAGCAGCCCAGCTGTTGCCTGTCGTGCTGCATTGGCACGCTCAATGTCCGGCTGACTCGTACCTTGGGGTCGGGCGGCCGGGACAGCTAACTCCCCCGATCCGCCCTCGCCGCCGCCTGCTCCGT
>CAYUOD010000012.1:10240-12997 GCA_964446225.1 uncultured Acidimicrobiales bacterium
CCTGCTCCGTGGGCGCTGCGGTTGTCACCGGATTCGCTAGAGGAGCCGCGGTAGCTGGAGGCGCTGACGTCACTGGCGGGACAGTCGCAACGGGAGGCGCAGTGGTCGCGACGGGGGGTGCAATTGTCACCACGGGAGCTGCGGTCGTAGCGACCGGCGCAGCCTGCTGCCAGGTGTACACCCACTCGACCTGACAGGCGGGACCACAGTTCTGGACCCGCCAGTAGAAGACTGACGTGTCGCCGTCGCTGGAACCAGCACCCAATGAGAACGAGACAGTCCCGCTACTCGGCGCTGGTGCCTCACAGATTTCGTCGAAGATGCTGCAGCTCCAGGTGACCGTCGCAGCGAGTCCCCCACTCAGATCGCGTCCGTCCACTCCCGCTATTACCTGCACGAAACAGCTGCAGTTCTCGTTGAAAGTCACCGCACCCGACGGCGTGATGGAAGCACTTACCGAAGCCACTTCGTCTGCTGCAAGTTGGGCGGGCGGAGCCCCGTACACAATGGAGTTCGGCAATGTGCCGCCTTGTCCGCCTGTTGCCGGATTCGGCGCGATCACGATGTCGACCGAGCCACCAGAAACCCCGAGGCCCACCTTGAAAGTGGGAAAGACCGGTGTCCCACCGAGCAGTCGCCCGGCTCCGCGCACCCACACCCCCGATTCCTGAGCGGTCGCCTGTGGGACATCGCCACGAACGATCGGCGCGCCGACGACAAACACCAGCAACATCACGGTCGCGGCCAACGGTTTGAGCCCAGCGCGAGCTTCACGGACGTGCCCACCTCGCCCAAGCAACACACCGACGGTGATTCCGACCGAGAACCAGGCCACCACCTGACCGAGCTTGACGATCCCGGCACGGTTCGCGAATCCCGCGATCTGCATCGCGATCAGACTCGCGCCCCAGATCGCCACACCGATCCTGGACCGCTGAGCCCAGACTCGTTCGTTCGCCACGCTGATGCGCAGGCTGTTGCCCTGGAACAATCCAACTACCAGGCCGACCGCCGCCGCCACCACCAAGCTCTGTGGCTCAGACGAAATCCCAACCACAGATGCCATGATGACCACGCCGCCGACCTGGAGCCCAAGACGTAGATAGTCGAACACCGGGCGAATCGGCATCTGCTTCAGCGCTCGCGTCAAAGCAAAAAACAGCGCTGCTACCGAGAATGCAATGAGAAGACCAGCAAGAACGCGTTGCAACGGCGACGCGTTCGCGTCAAGTTGGGCGAGCAGAACAGTCATACCCGAGTCCGCGCCGGAGACGCCAGCTGTAGCAAAAGACGAATGACCCATATCTATACCGCGTGACGGCCGACGGAACATTGTGACTATGTCTCAGACATGGCAGGGCCGAGTGCGACGCGCCCTGAGTCTGGTGTGGCCCAGGTTCGAACAGAACCCAGCCCGATGTTCGACCCACGGCTGCTGGGTCACTGTGTTGTGTATCTGCGAAACTCCGAGCGCGGCATTCGTTCAACTCATCACGATCATCGTGGATGATTACGATTCTCGATCGACTTCTTTGTAGATGTGCTCGGATTCGAGCTGGTCGAGGACTCGCCATCGTTGACAAACGATGGCACGCCCAAGCGTTGGGTGGTAGTGCGGCCACCGGGAGCGGAAACAGGAATCCTTCTGGCCCGCGCCGACGGCGAGCGACAGGCACTTGCTGTTGGCGATCAGATGGCCGGGCGAGTCGACTTCTTCCTGCGGGTCGATGACTTCGCTGATAGCTATGACCGCATGGTGGCCGCAGACGTCGAGTTCATTACCGCACCACGCACCGAGGGCTACGGGCAAATTGTTGTCTTCGTCGACATCACCGGTAACCGTTGGGACCTCCTCGGCCCCGCCTGAAGACTGCTCGACGCGACTCGTCTGACACAGCTGTCCGACCCGCGTTTCCTTCGAACTGACTGCAACCACCGAGAAATCTCCCGGCAGCCGGTAAACCAAGTCCGACCATCGTGCGAGTAACTCAGTAGGGTCAACTGGGAGATCAGACCATGCTCGAGGCCGATGGTTCCAAAGGAGCGGCACCGCCGAACAGCCCTGCTTCGACGGTTAGCCTCGACCCTGCATCCGATCAGACCTTCGAGCCGTTCTATGTCGCTCACTACCACCGTGTC
Source organism: uncultured Acidimicrobiales bacterium (assembly GCA_964446225.1). Lineage (GTDB taxonomy): Bacteria > Actinomycetota > Acidimicrobiia > Acidimicrobiales > Poriferisodalaceae > CAYUOD01. The sequence goes on from CAYUOD010000012.1 coordinate 12,380, forward strand.
GTTGCATTGGCCGTGGTTCTGTCGGGCGATCGTGCCGAGGCCGAAGATCTCGCCCAAGAGGCGTTCTCCGTCGCCCACGGCCGCTGGGGGGACCTTCAGCGCTATGACAATCCAGGTGCCTGGGTTCGACGAGTCGTAGCGAACAAGGCGGTGTCGAGCTACAGACGCCGCCAGACGGAGGCACACAGTCTGCGAAAGTTGCCCACACCGCAGTCTTCGGGCCTTCCCTACGGTGTTGAACATCGTGCAGAGCTGTGGGCGGCGGTGCGCGAACTCCCCAACAGACAAGCGCAGGCGGTCGCCCTGTACTACCTGGGTGACCGCAGTGTGGCCGCAACCGCAGAGCTGATGGAGGTTTCTGAGGGTGCGGTGAAATCTCATCTGTCACGAGCGAGACGTGCACTAGCCCAGAAGTTGGGACTGGAGGACGAGCAATGAATATCGACCAGGAGTTGCGGAACGCGGCCGATGGGCTGCTGAGAGACCTTGCTTCTAGCGTCCGGGTGCCACCCGTCGCTGAAAGCCCGCAGACACTCGACGGTCCCGAAGTCGAGTACTTCCCGCAGCCTGAGGTGATCGAATACGCAACGCCATCAAATCGGCGAAACGTGGTGCTCG
>CAYUOD010000012.1:13097-17809 GCA_964446225.1 uncultured Acidimicrobiales bacterium
CGACGAGGCGATCTTCGGCAAGGGCGAGCAGTTCATGGAGGGTGTCGTTGCTGCAGGTCCGGGTCTTGTCGCGGTTGGATCGGATGGCCGGAACGCAGCTGTGTGGACCTCCGCCGATGGGTATACCTGGGCACGCGTACAGTCCGATGAGCTGGTGCCCAACGGCAGGCCGCCGATGTCGATGCTCGGCGTGACTAGAGGTGGTCCGGGACTGGTTGCGGTGGGGTACGAGGGAACCAGATTCGGCGGTCTGGCCGAAGGTGCTCGGGCTGCGGTGTGGACATCGATCGACGGCTCTACCTGGTCGCGCGTGCCACATGATGAACTGGTATTCGGCGGTGAGGGTGGCCAGTGGATGAAGAGCGTCACCGCTGGTGGGCCTGGCCTGGTCGCAGTCGGCACGGACGGTTCAGGGGCGGCGGTGTGGACCTCGGTCGACGGGCTCGCCTGGTCTCGTGTTCCCCAGGACGAGAACATATTTGGAAGTACTCGTGGCCAGGGAAGTGGCATGGTCGGCGTGTCCACTGGCGGGCCTGGCCTTGTCGCAGTCGGGTCGTCCGTCGATGTCGGGGATACGACGATATGGACCTCGGTGGATGGGCTCGTCTGGGAGCGCGTTCCGAATGAAAACCTTCGCCCGGCCTCGAACTCCTCGGGATCGACTGGCACTGCCGATCTGAAGGGAACCCTGTTTGGCGTAATCGCTGCAGGTCCCGGACTGGTGGCCGTGGGCTCCGACGATGAGCATGCGGTCGTGTGGGTATCCGAGGATGGGCTCACATGGACTGAGGTCCCTAACGACAACGAGGTGTTCGGCGGAGACCAGGCGCCATTTATGACGATGCTGGACGTGATCAGCACCGATCAGGGTCTGTTGGCCGTCGGCTTCGGACAACTCTCTTCGGATTCAAGAGTCGGTTCGATTGCAGGGGGTTCCAATCGCCTTCGGCCCAGCACCGATCCCGTGACGAGCGCTGGTGCCGTCGCCTGGACGTCCATCGACGGCCTCACCTGGGCACGTGTCTCCCTTGACGCTAACGCTGATGTTCCAGCTGGCCAATGGATTGGGAGCAACAGCGTGACCGCCTTTGGCTCGAGCGTCGTAGCGGTGGGTGCACACAGGTTCGGCGCCGCTGTCGAGGCTCCGGTATGGATAGGAACGACCGACCAAGAATGAGGGCCTGCGGATAGGGCTGGTCTGGCACCGCACATCGCCCTGCTGCCACCGCCAAGGGTTGCGTGTCACACAGTCATATGCGGGAAGACATGACGAGGTATCAGCCTCATTGTGCCGCTCAGCAGATCCTAACGCAGACTGATAGCACCGAATGCTAGCGTCGAAGTATGGCACCTACGCGGACGACATTCACACTGGACGGAGAATTGGCCAAGCGCGCTCGAGAACTCAACATCAATATCTCAGCTGCTGCTCGCGAAGGTGTCGTAGCAGCCGTCCGGGCAGCTCTGACCGAGGCTGACCGGCGCGCGTACGAACAGCACCCGGAATCTGTCGACAACGCTTGGGAGGACGCCGAGACGTGGGGCAACGAGTAACACGAGCGGAGATCTGGCTGGCGCGGGTCGGGACTAAGACTCGTCCGGTGTTGGTCCTCACGAGGCCAGAGGTGATCGACGTACGCATGCTCGTAACAGTCGCCGAGATCACCACATCCGTCCGAGGACTCGCCGCCGAAGTGACCTTCGATCATAGCGATGGCGGTCTGAAGGAGGCTTCGGTGATCAACTGCGATGGCCTTCATACGATCGCTCAACAGTCACTTGTCGAACACGTAGGCAGCGTCAACGAGGACACAATGGACAGAGTCTGCTGGGCAGTCAGTTACGCGCTCGGTTGTTGACCGCTCGACAGGTGTAAGAGGTAGGCATGGTGGCTCCGCGCCGTGCGATGTGAGCCACACCGCGATTGGCGTAGGTCGAAGTCGCTACCGCTGCCGCCCGAAACGCTCCGGCTCGATCCAGTTTGTCTTCGAGACGGAACCACTCAAAGCGATTGAACTGCAGAAGGGACCCTGTAGAGACAGTCCCAGGGTCAAGACGACGGCATCGTACGATGCGAGTTCAAACAATGCGCGGTGCCGTCTCCTGTCACGTATTCCTATGGGGAAACCTGCAAGCCAGGTCTTCGTGCACTCCAGAAAGTCTTCCGCGGAAGACAGTATCTCGGGCGCCAACGCACTTCCCCCACGACGTCGCACCACATGAGGACGCCATGTGCGCAACCGTCGCCTGACTGAATCTACCTATGTCGATTCTGCGTGAGCATCAGGGGCGCCAGTCGCGGCACCAATCCCCTGACCTTGGTGCCGGTGGTCGACGACAAGGTGCAGCATCTCAGTCACGGACTCCCCGTGCTCTAACGCCAGAACACCAACCATCTCGCCACCTGTGGTCTCAATTCCCAGCGGATCCAGTCCAATCCGCCGACTCCGATGTACGACTTCGCGAAGATCACAAGGGCTACCGGCTGATGGTAGGCAACAAACGGCATCTGCTCGTCGGACACAAGGACCTGTAGTGCCCAACACAAATTCTCCTGACATCGCGGTTTGCCCGAGGTAACCGCACAGGTAACTGACTACCTCTCAATCGACCCGACGAGCGCCACGTGGCCAACTGATCCGTCAATCGGGGAAGCCAGTCTCCAGTTTTGTCTTCCGCGGAAGACCTCCTGGCCTCCGGTCACTCCAAGCGGCGAGATCGACGCCGTAAAAGTCTTCCGCGGGAGACACACTGACCTCCCACGCGGCGTTAGGTCGTTTCGAGCTGCCGCTTGATCCTGCGTTCTAGACGGGTGATCTCGTTTGTGAGCTCGTCGCGCCCGAGATTCTCGTCGTATGCCAACGCGAACTCCTGCATGACCATCACATCACAGCCTTCTCCAGAGTCCGCCATCGCGGCGACATTCGGTCTGTGCTTCATCAGCTCATCCCGTTGACGCTTCAGCAGAACCACGCTGCGCTGTATAGCGGCGAGTTCATCTTCGGTAAGCGGCCAACGCCCGATCTCAACGCGTAGCGCACGTTGACGAAGCCGCATCTCGAGGCGCTCAGAGAGAACACCCTCAACCGGTTCTGCCAGCCTGACAGCCAGATCGGATAGCTCTTGGCGAATCTCATCCCTGGTCATCTCATAAGGATCCATACCGGCTCCTTTCACCATTGACTGTTGTGTTCGATAGTACCGGGCAAATCGCAGGATCCGCGCTCCCAGCGGAACGAGATTCCACCCCGGAAGTTGCGTAGCGGAGGAGCACTGGAATGGTTACAGTCGATACAGGGTTGCCGTCATGGACGCCATGGGCGCCATGGGCGCCGCTGCCGTTTTCTGGGGGGAGAGTGTTGGAATTCCAACTACTGAACCCCGTCGGCGTTCGCCGCGACGGCGACGAGATCAATGTGGGCGGGGCCAGACAGCGCGCCGTCCTCGCGCTGCTGCTCCTCAACCGGAACCAACGTGTGTCAGCCGATCGGATCGTTGGTGCCCTGTGGGACGAACCTCCCAAGTCGGCGCGCAACTCGGTGCAGCGATTCGTTTCCGACCTTCGCTCCAGCCACAGCGACCTCGCCGCGCGCCTGGCATCCGATCGCGTCGGATACACGCTGACAGTCGAGACAGATGAACTCGATCTCGATCGCTTCGAGTCCGCTGTCGCGGCGGCGACAGCGCGCGGCAGCGCCGGAGACACTGCGGCTGAGGCCATGGCGCTCCGCTCCGCCCTCAATCAATGGGGCGAGACTCCACTCGACGGCATTGGTGACCCGCCTTTCGCGGTGTCCGAGCAGACCCGGCTGTTCGAGGCGAAGCTCCACACATTCGAGCGCTGGGTGGACTGCGAACTCGCGCTCGGCCATCACCACGACCTGATCCCCGCCCTCGAAGTCGAGGCGGCCGCGAACCCGTTCCGCGAACGGCTATGGGCTCAGCTGATATCGGCCTTGTACCAATCCCAACGACAGGCCGATGCGCTTGGCGCCTATGCAACGCTCCGCAACACGCTCCTCGAGGAACTTGGCGTCGATCCCACCCCGGAGTTGCGCGACCTTGAACTGCAGATCCTCAACCACGAGCTACCCACAGCGCCAGTTTCCGTGCCTGCTCAGCCCGTCGAGCTTGGCGTCGAGTCCCGTGGCTACGAACTTGGCGACATGATCGGAGAGGGCCTGGCGGGCCGGGTACACGCAGCCCGCCAGCTCTCCACAGGCCGCGACGTTGCAGTAAAGGTGATCGCTGCCGACACCGCCGACGATCCACCGTTCATACGGGCCTTCGATGAGGCCAACAAAGGCATCGCCGGTCTCGAGCACCCCCACATCATCCCGATGTACGACTGGTGGCGCGAACCCTCCGCCGCCTATGTCGTGATGCGACTACTCAGAGGCGGCACCCTGCACGGCGACGTGCCACTCGACGACGACTCTCGCCGGGCCGCACTGACCCAGGTTGCTGATGCGCTCCGAGTAGCTCACGATCGCGGGATTCATCACGGCGCGGTGGTTCCGGGCAACGTACTGCTCGACACCGACGGCAATGCCTACCTCACCGACTTCGGAATTGGCCGCGACGCGACCCGCGCAGACGACATCGAGGCGCTATCGGTCCTTATTGAGGAACAGCTCCCGGGCCAGCTCGGCGACTCGAGCTTCGACAGCGTCGATGACCTGCTGCGTGCTCTTGATGGACCTCCGACGGCT
>CAYUOD010000012.1:17909-22470 GCA_964446225.1 uncultured Acidimicrobiales bacterium
TCACAGGTCGTCGATCTGGTGCTGCCCGAACCCGGCACTGAGATGGTGCTGGTCATCGACCAGTTCGAGGAGCTGTTCACGCTGGTGACATCGGAACGGGCCCGTCGTCGCTTCATCGAGTCGTTGGTGGCAGCGGTCAACGATCCTCGTTCACGGTTGCGGGTCGTGGTCACCATGAGGGCCGACTTCCACGACCGGCCACTCGCGAGCGCCGGGCTCGGCTCGTTGTTCGTGGCGGGCACCGAAAGCGTCATCGCGCTCAGAGCCGAAGAACTCGAACGGGCCATCGTCGGACCCGGTGACCGCGCCGGTATCACGTTCGACCCGGGCCTCGTGGCCGAGATGGTGAGCGAGGTCGTCGATCAGCCGTCAACCCTGCCGCTGCTGCAGTACGCCCTCACCGAAATGTTCGACGCGCGAACCTCAGACCGAATCGGCCTCGAGGATTATCGTGAGGTCGGCGGCGTTCTCGGTGCGTTGGCTCGCCGCGCCGACTGGCTCTACGCGCGCCAACCTGGACCGCAACAACTGCTACTACGACAACTTCTCCTGCGCCTGGTGACCGTGGGCGACGACAGCCGCAGCGACACTCGGCGTCGGGTCACCCGGTCCGAACTGGACTCGCTGGGCGAACCGGTCCTTGTTGATCAGGTGCTGTCGGAGTTCGGGCGCCATCGCCTGCTGACGTTCGACCGTGACCCCAAGACCGGCGAACCAGTGGTGGAAGTGGCCCACGAAGCGCTCCTGCGCGAGTGGGCCTTGTTGCGGGACTGGATCGAGCAGAGCCGGGCTGATCTGCTTCAGCACCGTCGGATCACCGCTGGTGCCGTCGATTGGATTCAAGGCGGCCGAGACCCGAGCTTCCTCGTTCGTGGGGCCCGGCTGGACCGGATCGCGGCGTGGCGTGAGAACGCCGATCTGGCACTGACCGAGGACGAGGCGGAATTCATCCGGGCCAGCGCCGACGCGCGCCGAGACGAGGATGCCACCGAGCGCGAGCGCCTGGCCCATGAAGCCGAGCTCGAACAACAGGCCAACCGGCGTCTGCGCCTTCTGGTCGGAGTTCTCGCGGTGGCTGCGGTGGGTGCGATCGGTCTGTCCCTCTTCGCCTTTCAACAGAGTCGGGCGGCCAGCGACCAGCGGGCCGAAGCCGAGAGCCAGGCGCTGCGGGCCACGGCGCAGAGTCTTGCTTCGGCCGCCATAGTCGACCTGCCAATCGATCCCGAGCGATCGCTGTTGTTGGCCCTGGAATCGGTCGACATCAGTGTGGCCGGCGGCCTCGACCCCCCAGACGACGCGATCGAGACTCTTCATGAGGGGCTGGACCGGCACCGGCTCGTCCGACGTTTCGACGGCGATTTCGGGGCGGCCAGCTACGCGCCCGATGGCCGCCTCATAGCGGCCGCAGGGCGGGACGGCAGTATCTCCCTGCTGAACGCATCCGACGGTTCAGTGGAGAGGACTATCGACTCCGCTCACGACGGGCCGATCCTTAGGATCGTGTTCGATCATGCAGGGGAACGGTTGGCAACCGCTGGCTTCGACGGAGACGTGCGGATCTGGGATGTCGAGACAGGATTGTTATTGGCGACGCTCCCCGGCTCCACGGGCCCTGGTATCCCCGGCAATCCAAACGTGCTCTTCTCAGCCGATGGGGCCCAAGTCCTGACCGGGACACTCGACGGTGCGCTCCGCCTATGGGACTCGGGCACGGGCGAACTCGTAGCCAGTACGGCTCTGTCACAAGGCGCCGCGCCTGTCGGCAGTTGGCAGCCAGACGGTCGTATTATGGCTTTCACCGCTGGAGACCCACCCAAGCTCGTCATCCTCGATCCCGACAACTTGGATGTGCTCGAAGAAGTCGACGAGGACCTGGAATTCTCATGTACCGCGGCCTTCGCCAATGGATCTGGCCAAGTCCTGCTTGGCGAAGTCGACTCGACTCTGATTTCGGTGACCACAGATGAGGCCCCACTGACTCTGGAGGGCCATACCGCCCCTGCCTGCACGGTCGGGTTCGCGCCAGACGACAGCATGGTCGCCACCGGCAGCGACGACGGCACAATCAGGATTTGGTCAACGTCCGAGGGAGAGACCCAGATGCTGCTCGCGGGTCACGGGGCTGTCGTCAACACAGTTTCCTTCGACCCGACTGGCACGCTTCTGCTCTCGGTTTCTGCGGCGGGCGACATGTTCGAATGGGACGCCTCAACCGAGTTCGACGTTGAACTGCTGTCACGCAACATCGACGGCCTGAGGGGCGCCCGGAATACCGCAGCCGGCGATCGCATCGTTGCCCGGACAGACCGCGGGCTTGAGGTCATTGAAGTCGATACCGGTCAAACGTTGGCAGATGTGCGGCTGCCGCCACCAAACGGGGCGCCGAACGGTGGCACGCTCGATCGGTTCGATGTCTCCGCCGATGACCGTCTCGTGGCGCTTCCGGCGCCTACATCGAGCGGAGTCGAGATCCGTTCGCTGGACACCCTTAATCTCATACAGACCTTGGAGGGTCCGCCGGAAAGCATCTTCGAGGTTCGATTCGACGCTGCCGTCGAGCATGTGGTCGGCATAACCTTTGCTGGCGCGCTCGTGCGTTGGTCGCTGGACGACGCCGAGTTGTTGTGGACGACTCCATCATCCGAGGAAAGGTTCGAGCAGTTCGAGTTCAATCCGTCCGGGACGATCATCGCCGTGCCACGGGAGCAGACCATTGATCTACTCGACTCGGCCACAGGCGAAATCATCCAGACGCTTACGGTGCTGTCCCACGAGCGGGTCTTGGCCTGGATAGACGACGAGCACTTCGTGTCTGCGGGCTCCTCAGGCAACATCTCAGTGTGGGAAGTTGGCTCCTCAGAGCCACAGCAGACCTTCTCGGCGGATGGCGGGAGCGAATTTCTGAGGATCGACTCAAACCGGCGGTTGTTGTTCGTAGGCAGATTGGATGGGAGTGTGACCGCGCTGTCGCTGGACGACGGTCGAGAAGTTCTCGTCCTCCCGGCTCACTCCGGTCTGGTCATCGCATTGTCGCTCGACGCATCCGGCGAACGACTCCTGAGCGCGGGTATCTCGGGCACCGTCCACGTGCGCACCCTAAATACATCCACGCTGGCCGACATCGCTCGCAGCCGCATCACCCGCTCCCTCACCGAGGAGGAGTGCCTGACCTACGGCGGCGCAGCAGGGTGCCTATGAGCCGCAGCATTGTCCCCTTGAGGCGGGAGAAGGCTCAACGAGCAATAGCCCAGAACTGTCCCGGCGTCTGGATGTAAACGGTGTCGCCGTCAACGAACGGCGACGCACCGATCGTTTCGCCGATGGGAAGCCGCCAAACCAATTCGCCGGTTCGTGCATCGAGGGCCAACACGGACGTTGGAGGCTCGAGCGTCGCGATGTACACCGTGTCGTCAGCGAGCGCTGCTGACGAGAGGAAGGCATCGCCTTCAATGTCACTGTCGTAGCGCCATCGAACCTCACCATTGTCTCGGTCGAGTCCATATACGCCGCCGTCGAACGCCCCGAAGATGACGAGGTCATCAGCGATCACAGGGGAACTAGGGAGATCGGTCGACTCTGTTTTGAAGCTCCACACGAGTTCGCCGCTCGTCCGGTCGATGACGTAGAACGTGCCGTTGTCATTGCCGAAATAGACACGATTGTCAGAAACCGCGGGACGCGATGAGACACCTGCGACCCCCAGATCAACCCGGTTGAAGCTCGCCAGCTCGGCGCCGGTTTGCGCGTCAAACCCATAAAGGGTTCCATCTGTAGTCCCTACCCAGATCTCTCCGTTGTCGACGCGGGGCGAGCCGCGCCCCATCGTCGGGTACCCTTCAGCTCGCCAGACTTCGCTGCCATCGGCAAGGTCGAGAGCCCGAAACGAGATATCGGCGCCGTCCTCGGCTATCCACAGAAACACCCGGTCGCCGTCAGTTGCGGGGTGACCAATGGAACCCTGGGGCGAGACCGCCACCTCCCAGATCAGGCCTCCGGTCAGGATGTCGAAGGCCAAGAGTGATACGTCGGGAATGTCGGGCGGAATCTCGGCCTCAGGGTCAGGATCGACAAACGGTCCGCTGGTACCGACCAGCAGAGTGTTGCCGGAAGCCGAGACGAACGACATTGCACCCGTCCCGAGCGGGTCGCTATCGGTCTCCGTTGACCAGAGCACTGTCCCGTCTTCGGTATCGACTCCACGAACCACGCCATCGTTACCGAGAAACGCCACAACGCCGTCGACAACAACCGCCCGCTCGTGAGTTCCCTGGCCTGTCAACGGGTCTGGCAGCTCAAGTACCCAGCGCACCTCTGGTTCCGGCACGGCGCCTTGTGCGGTCTCAGAGTCGGTGGGTTCGAGTACCAGGTCCTCAAGCCGGCTGTCGAAGAACCGGATGACCAGCGATGCCACCAGCTCACCCCCGATATCGACGGGAGTGAACGCAGCGAGAGCATCGTCGATGCCGACGAACAAAGTGACCGCTGGATCCGTAACCAGCTCGGAGAGGCCCGCGGGAACAAATGTGATGCTGGAACTGAAGGCGGCCAGCGCAGCTGCATC
>CAYUOD010000013.1:0-2397 GCA_964446225.1 uncultured Acidimicrobiales bacterium
GGAAAGTCCGCCTTGACGCGGGCGAGTTTGCTCATGCGAATGCCTCGAAGCCCTCACGTTCGAGGGTCTCGGCCAGTTCAATTCCACCGCTCTGAATGATGCGCCCCCCGCTCATGATGTGCACATAGTCGGGGTTGAGTTCATCGAGTAGGCGCTGGTAGTGGGTGATGATGAGAACGCCGAGGTCAGGCCGCGAGCTGCGTACCTCTCGTACTCCTCTGGCGACTACCTTGAGCGCGTCGATGTCGAGGCCTGAATCGGTCTCGTCAAGAACAGCGAAATCCGGTTCAAGGATTGCCATCTGCAAGATCTCGTTGCGCTTTTTCTCGCCACCCGAGAAGCCCTCGTTGAGGTAGCGGTCAGCGAAGGACGGGTCCATGTCGAGGCGTTCCATCCACTCCATGATCGACACACGTAGCTCCAGGATCGACATGTCCAGGTCGCGGCGCGCCGAGAGTGCCTGGCGCAAGAACTGGATAACCGATACGCCTTCGATTTCCTGGGGGTATTGGAAGGCAAGGAACATACCGGCTTTGGCACGAACGTCCGGGCCCCAGTTGTTGATTTCGTCGCCGCGCAATCTGAGTGATCCGTCGGTGACCTGGTATTCGGGGCTACCCATGATTGCCGAGGCCAGAGTGGATTTCCCACAGCCGTTCGGGCCCATCAGGGCATGGACTTCGCCGGCTTGGATGGTGAGGTTCAGACCGCGGACGATTTCCGCGTCGTCTGCCCCCACATGGAGGTTCTCGATTGCAAACAGGGGGACGGTCATGGGGTCCATTCTATTAGCACTATCGCCATAGGAGAAATACCTGTGACGACTTTTACCAGCCTCGGTCCACCCAGGTCTGCAGGCTGGGGGACTCAGCACCAATGGTGGTGTCGTCGCCATGACCGGGGAGCACGATTGTATCCGGGCCAAAGGGCGAGAAAATGCGGTCTTCGATGGACTTGATGATGGTCGGGAAGTCGCCGCCGGGGAAACTTGTGGCGCCCGGACCGCCCGTGAACAGGGTGTCCCCGCTGAACAGCAGTGGGGTGTCCTCGACGTGGAATGACATCGACCCGGGTGTGTGGCCCGGCGTCGCAATCGTGCGGATCCGCAGTCTTCCGACCTCGATCACGCTGTCGTCTGTCAGCAGGTAGTCATAGCTCGGCAGCATTGCAGCGTCCTCGGCCATGACGCCCACCTCGTAGCCGGCATCGCGGACCTGGGGTACTGCCTGAATATGGTCTTGATGGCCATGCGTCTCAAGCACGGTGCGAACGCCAAGCGTCCGGCAGAGTTCCAGCAGCAGGTCGTGTTCGTTTGCAGCATCCAACAGCACCGCATCACCGGTTTCAGTGCAGCGGATGATGAAAACGTTGTTGTCCATCGGTCCTACGACGACCTTATGGACGTCGATGCCGGTGGCTGACCAGTGAAGGGTGCTCATGGTGTGATTCTAAGCCTGCTGGCCCGGGTCGCGGACTACAGATTGCTGTTTACGAAATCCCAGTTCACGAGGCTCGTGAGGAACGTCTCGATGTAGCTCGGGCGGGCATTGCGGTAGTCGATGTAGTAGGCGTGCTCCCACACATCGATGGTGAGCAGCGCCTTCACGTCATGGGCGAGGGGAAGATCGGCGTTAGCGGTCTTCATGATCTCGAGCTTGCCGCCATTGGTTGCAAGCCAGGCCCAACCTGAACCGAACTGTGTCATAGCGGCCTGGGTGAACTCGGCCTTGAAGTTGTCGTAGGAGCCAAAGCTGGAACCAATGAGGTCGCCAATCTCGCCGGTGGCAGCGCCGCCGCCCGACGGGCTCATGCAGTTCCAGTAGAAGCTGTGGTTCCAGACCTGCGCGGAGTTGTTGAACATGCCGTCCTCGGAGTCCTTGATGATCTCTTCCAGGCTTGAGGAGGCGTGGTTCGTCCCATCGATCATCTTGTTCAGGTTGGTCACGTAGGCATTGTGGTGTTTGCCGTAGTGGAACTCGAGAGTCTCTTGCGAGATATGCGGCGCGAGTGCGTCCATCGCATAGGGAAGTGCGGGCAGTTCGATTGCCATGGTTGGCTCCTTGGGGCAAAGACCGTTAACAGCCCATAATCCTAGCGAATGTTCTGGATAATCGCAGCCGCGGACTTGTGAAAATCTCGGAGACCTTCGCCCGGCTCAGCGACCGCCGCTCACATCCAACAAAGTGCCGGTGATGTAGCTGGCTTTCTCGCTCAGTAGGAACCCGATGCTGTCTGCGACCTCTTCGACGGATCCGCCGCGTTGCATTGGCACAGTTGGACTGAGGCGGTCGACTCTGCCAGGTTCGCCGCTGGCTGCGTGCATGTCGGTGTGGATGAGTCCGGGTCGCACAGCGTTGACCCTGATCCCCTCATTGGCGACCTCTTTCGCGAGACCAA
>CAYUOD010000013.1:2497-19380 GCA_964446225.1 uncultured Acidimicrobiales bacterium
GGTCGCACAGCGTTGACCCTGATCCCCTCATTGGCGACCTCTTTCGCGAGACCAATCGTGAAGCTATCGACCGCACCCTTACTGGCGGCATAGTCGACGAACTCGTTTGGCAAACCCAGCCGGGAGGCGATCGATGAGACGTTCACGATTGCGCCCCCGTCGGCTCCCTGTGACCGGGACATGTGGCGCACTCCTTCGCGGGAGCAGAGCATCAATCCAATGACATTGACATCGAATACCTCATGCATGCGCTCGGCGGAGATATTGCTGACTTCGGTTTGGGTGTGCAGAATGCCAGCGTTGTTCACGAGGCCCGCGATGCTCCCGAATGCGACTTTCGCCTGGCTGAATCCTTCGACGATGCTTTGTTCTGACGCGACGTCCATCTGAATGGCGATGGCCTGAGCTCCGAGGGCGGCACAATCATTCAGGACATCTTGGGCAGCGCCGGTCTGGGACTTGTAGGTGATGCATACAGACTCACCTCTGGCGGCCAGGAGCCGTGCGGTGGCGGCGCCGATTCCGCGACTGCCGCCGGTGATGATGGTGACGCCAGTTGGCATGAGCTTCCTATCTAGGAGGAGATGACTTCGAAGCCGAGTTCGGCCGCCGCGGGAATTTGCGATGACGCGAACGTCATGAAACGCAGGGGTTTCGGCAATCTGTCCGCGGCTGCGAGGTGCAGCGCATCGACAGTATCAAGGGCGAATGTGCTCGCTATTTCCGTGGCCCGGGTCAGGAGCCGGGTGTCGATGGGCACCACGGCTGTGGCTTCCCAGTCGCGTATGAAGTTGCCGACGAGTTCGTCGCGCTGTATCTCGTCCCAGGCCAGGCGGTGTAGGGCAGTAGAGACCTCGGTGCGCGTAATCGCTGCCGAGCACCAAGCCTCGGCCTGGTCCATTTCGGTGATTACCAGTTTGTGGCCGGGCTCGTCGAGGTAGCGCTTGAGGAAGGCGGAGCTGTCGAGCGCAAGAAGACTCACGTGGCTCGATGAGATGGGGTCGAACGGCCATCCAAGGACACGGGTGCAGCTCGGGTAGGGCGCGTTGCACGGGGTGCCGTGAGCAGACCAGCCGCAATGAGATCGCCAAGAGTTGGCTGGCCTGTTGGGGCGATCGGGCCAAGCTGCGCGGTGGGAACCCCATCCACGGTGACGATGATGCGTTCGCCGTCGTGGGCTCGGCGGACAACTGCGGATACCTGATTCCTGAGTTCTCGAATCCCTACGGTGACCTCAGCCATGACAGTAGTGTAGCACGCGTGTACACATGACGATTGGCTCTGCACAGTCAACTCCTGATACAACAGGTGCCAGATCGAACTCATGTCGCAGCCCCAAGGACAGCCATTATGAACTTTGCCTTCACCGAAGAACAAGAAGAACTCCGCACCATCGTGCGAGCCTTCCTCGACGACAAGTCCCCAGAGACAGCCGTGCGCGAGCAGATGGCAACCGACCAGGGCTACGACGAGGCAGTCTGGTCCCAAATGGCCGAGCAACTCGGCCTGCAGAGCCTCATCATCCCAGAGGAATACGACGGGCAGGGCTACGGCTACGTCGAGTTGATCCTGGTCATGGAGGAGATGGGTCGAAACCTCATCTCTACTCCTTTTTTCTCGACCGTGGTCATGGCGGCAAACGCCCTCATGCTGAGCGGCAACAACGAAGCAAAGAAGGGCTACCTTCCTGCGATCGCTTCAGGCGAACTCATTGCCACAGTGGCAATCACCGAGCCCAACGGTCGCTGGGACCTTGCTGGCATCGCGACAACAGCAAGTACCTCAGGTGACGGGTTCACGCTCACCGGCGAGAAGAGCTACGTCATCGACGGGCACATCGCAGGCCTGATCATCGTTGCAGCCAAGCACGGTGACGGCATCTCGCTGTTCACTGTCGAAGGCGACGCATCCGGACTTGGGCGTGAGCAACTCTCGACGATGGATCAGACGCGGAAGCAAGCCAAGCTCACGTTCTCCGATACACCGGCAAATCTGCTCACCGAAGGAGCAGAGTCAACGATCTCGACCCTGATGGATCTGGTCGTGGTCGCACTCTCGGCCGAGCAGGTGGGCGGTGCACAGCTCACAATGGAGATGGCAGTTCAGTACGCGAAAGATCGTGTGCAGTTCGGCCGTCCAATCGGATCCTTCCAGGCCATCAAGCACAAGTGCGCGGACATGCTGCTCGAGGTCGAGTCGGCCAAGTCCGCGGCCTATTACGCCGGCTGGTGCGCCGCAGAGATGAACGAAGAGCTACCGCAGATGGCGAGCATGGCCAAGGCGTACTGCTCAGAGGCCTACTTCCACTGCGCGGCTGAGAACATCCAGATTCATGGCGGCATCGGCTTCACCTGGGAACACCCCGCACATCTCTACTTCAAGCGGGCCAAGTCCACTGAGCTGATGTTCGGCGACCCGGCCTACCATCGCGAGCAACTCGCTCAGCGCATCGGCCTGTAGAGGGCGTCCACGGAGATTCATCGCACACGGTGGGCGCCTCGCGTAGGGTTGCGCGAGGGCTTGTAGTACCGCAATGGGGGACCAGTGGACAAGAACACATCACGCATATTCGCAGCCGAAACAATCGGCACCTTCATTCTCATGATCGGCGGTCCGGGCACTGCTGTGCTCGCCGCCGGTACCGGAGCATTTGGTGATGTCGGCGCTTTAGCTGTCGCCCTCGGATTCGGCTTCTCGCTGTTGGTAGCGGCCTATGCGATCGGTCCGATCTCGGGTTGTCACATCAATCCGGCGGTCACCGTTGGCATGGCAGTTGCAAAGAAAATCGAGTTGGCCCTCGTGCCGGTGTACTTCGCGGCACAACTGCTTGGAGCTGCCCTTGGAGGCGCAGCCATCTTCGCGATAGCCAGTGGGATGGAAGGCGGATTCAGCCCGACAGCCGAAGGCGGAAACAACAACTTCGCAGCGAACCTGTGGGGCTTCGACTTCGGCTTCATGAACTTCACCTCGATGGTGATCGTCGAGATCCTTCTCACCGCGCTTCTGGTCTTCGTCGTACTCTCCACAACCTCCAAGAAGTTCTCCGCCAGCCAGGGCGGACTCACCGTCGGCATCGCCCTCGTGCTCATCCACCTGGCCAGTATCCCGGTGGACAACACCAGCGTGAATCCGGCCCGAAGTTTCGGCATGGCCATATTTGCCCAGGGCGAGGCACTCAATCAGCTTTGGGCATTCTTCGTGTTTCCCATCATTGGTGCCGCCGTCGGGGTAGCTGCCTGGCTCGCGGTGTCGAGTGGTGCTGAGGACGAGGCGAACGCTCAGGCTGAGGCCGCCTGAATGAAACGGGTTGTCGCATGTGTGTTCGTTGTTCTGCTGTTTGCGGCTGCCTGCGGATCAGAGGACTCTGTCTCCAGAACCCAGGACGCGAGCACGACGTCTGCGGGCCCGACTGACACGACAGCGGTCTCGGTGACTTCCACGACGGCTGTGCCTGAGACGACGGAAGCGCCGGTCACGACTGCTCCGTCCGGTCAAACAACGCTCACAACCGAGACCGAGTCTGCGACTACGGTGCCCTCGGTTGCACAGGTCGGCACGGTCGCTGTGTTGGTCGAAAATTACCTGGTGCTTGTGGACGTGGCGACGGGCGAGACGTCCTACAGCAAAGAGGTCAGCGGGGGCGGGCAGTTTGCTGACAACCTCAGTCTGAGTCCTGATGGCACGACTGCCTACTACGACATCTCCTGGGAGGACTTTTGGTACAGCTGCGAGGCATCCGTTGGAGAAGTAGACAGCCTTGTGATGGACGGGACGAGTGAACCGGTTCCGTTGGTGTTTGGCGCTGACTGGACGTTTGCACTGACCACCGACTTCGCCGCCTACGTGACATCCAACCGCTGTATCCCCGATCCTGAGCAGCCTGACGACTGGGTGATCGTGTATTTCGACACTGTCGGCCTGGTGGATATCGTGACGCTCGTTGAGACGGACCTTCCGCTGGACCTGGCAGAGAACGTCGAACTTGTGGACATCACCTTCGATATGGAGCGGAATCTGCTTGTGCTGACGACCGACGGTGATCTGTTTCGGGTCGGACCCGAGCAACTCACTGTTGCCGAGGCGCCCTCGGTTGCTGTTTCAGGCATAGCGGACGGCTACGACCGCTGGAAGCTGTTGGGCATCTCTGATGTTCTGGGTGGGACGATCCTTGCTGCATTCAGTGACACTCGCGCGAAGGCATATGCGATCGGCGAGGACGGGTCGGCCAGCGAAATCTATGACGCGGACGGCGTGACCCAGCTCAAGCTGGCCGGGGATCAGTTCATGGAGATCTGGGAAGGCCGCCTGTTCGTGGCCGGCGAAGAAGTGTTTGTGCCGCCCCAGGACGAACTAGGTGGGACTTTCGTCTACGACGTTGCCTGGGTGGCCGCGCTCGGCTAGACGTCATCGCGCTACTCGACGATGAGGTCCGTTTCCATGCCCGCGGCCCGGTGGCCCGGGATCGAGCAGTACACCACGTACTCGCCTGCGTTCAGGCCGATGTCAGCTGACTCCATCTGGCCTGCATCAGCGACGAGTTCGAAGTTGTCGATTCCTTCGATCACAAAGTTATGAAGGACGGCGCCTTCGTTGTTGAGATTCACCCTTGAGGTCGTCGCCAGGACGATTGGCTCGGGATCAAATGCAAACTCTTTGGCTGTGATGTCGACCTCCACCTCGACCGAAGAGGGTGTGTCAATCGAGGTCGACAACTCAAACGACTCTGTTCCGCCATCAGGCGATGCCGACTCGGCGGCCTCGTTGTTCGTTCCGTCCGGTGCAAATGCTGTGATGACGAGCAGGCCAATGATGACCACTACCGTGAGACCGATTACGGCGCCGCCGAGGAACAGGCCCGCCTTCGCGCCAGCTCCAGCTTCGTCGTCGTCAGTGTCTGTGCTGGTGTGCGCGTCTGATATGTGCGTTTCAGTCATGGAACAATTCTGTGCCACGCGGCTCTGAAACGGTATGGACGAAAGACCCTGAGCCATAGGTCGTCAGCCCCTAAAAAGTTCGAGGTGGCGTGCATACCTTTGGAGGAAACTATCCGGAGGTGTCATGGGACTTTCACGACGAGAGTTTCTGTTTCTCGGTGCTGCTGCAGGAGCTGCTGGCGGCGCTGGCGTCGTCATACCGCTCGCCACGCTTGCACGAGACGATGAATCCGCCACATCAGTTGGCGAGTCAACAACAAGTACGACTGAGGCGCAGACCGCCACAACTGTCGGGGCAGGCGAGCCAGCGGCTGAGGTGACAGGCTTTCAACGAGTGAAGGTAGCGAGCCTGGCTGAGCTCGAGAATGACGTACCCGTCACGTTCGACTATCCGCTTGAAGGTCAGCCCAACATGCTCGTCAAGCTGGGCGCGCCCGCTGAGACTGGCATAGGCCCGGATCAGGATCTCGTGGCCTTCTCGACCATCTGCACCCATATGGGTTGTCAGCTTGAGGACTACATTCCCGAGCACAAGGTCCTCGGACCGTGCCCCTGCCACTTCACCACGTTTGACCTCAGCCACGACGGCATGGTTGTTCTCGGTCAGGCGACCCAGCAACTTCCGCGCGTGCTGCTTGACGTTGATGACGAAGGCGACGTGTATGCCGTAGGACTGCTCCGGTTGGTCTACGGATACAGCGACTCGCTCGAAGGTACGCCAGTCACGATCGAAGGAGCCTGACGTGGCCTCAGTTTCGGCAACCGCTCCTATCCCTCCTGTTGATGCGACAGTGCACACCACTGCCTGCGAGTACTGCCCCGTGGCCTGCGGGTACAAGGTTTACACCTGGCCCGTTGGTCAAACCGGAGGCCTCAGTGCAGACCAGAACGCGCTCGGCGTGGACTATCCAGCTCCGTTGCTCTCGGGCAAGTGGGTGTCTGAGAACATGCACAATGTTGTGAGCGTGGACGGGCAACCGCACCATGTGCTCGTGATGCCTGACGCTGACGCACAAGTGGTCAACGTTGGAGGAAGCCACAGTGTGCGCGGCGGAAGTCTCGCTCAGAAGCTCTACAACGAGAACGGCCCCACTTCGGATCGACTCCTGACGCCACTGCTGAAGGTCGGCGATGAGCATGTGCCGATCCCATGGGAGATGGCGACCGATCTGGTTGCCGAGCTCTCCACCTACACGATCGAGAACCACACCGAGTTGGCGTGGGGCATGAAGCTCTACTCCTACGAGTTCTACGAGAACGTATTCAGCGCCACGAAGTTGGCACTTGGCGCGATCGCGACACCGAACTTTTCTCCCCACCATGCACCTGCTGACGGTGACGATGTGCCGGGACTCAGCGACACAGGAATCGATGCCTTTGGTTCGGCTTTCGCTGACGACAAGGAAGCTGACGTTCTGTTCATCGCCGGATCTGATCCGTACGAGACCAAGACCGTGCGCTTCACCACCTGGCAGGCCACTGGCGGTGCCAAGATCGTCTACGTGGACCCCCGCAAGACGTTCACAGCCGCATACGCGGAATCCCGTGGGGGCGTGCACCTTCAGCTTCAGCCAGGCACAGACACATTGCTGTACAACGCGATGGTGCGCTACATCCTCGAACAGGGTTGGGAGGACGCACAGTTCATTGCCGACTACATCGCCACAGATGCCGATCTCGAGAACGAGGAGAAATGGCGTAGGCAACGATTTGGCCGGTCACTTGACGGCCTCAAGGAATACCTGTTCTCCAGAGACGACTTCGAGCTTGAAGCCGCAGCATCGGAGACCGGTGTTCCGGCCGACAAGATTCGCACGGCATGCGAACTCATGACCGGTGGCAGTGGCGAGCAGCCGAAGACGATGGTGTTGTTCGAAAAGGGCGTCTACTGGTCTCACAACTATGAGAACACGGCGGCCATTGGAAACCTTGGTCTCGTGCTTGGCGCCAGTGGCCGACCCGGCCGCGCCACAGGTCGCATGGGTGGACACCAGCGTGGTGGCCAAAAGGGTGCGAGCTACCCGATCGACAAGTCCCCTGACAGCTTCGAAGGAAAGCCGCTGGAGATGGACACCGAACGCTGGCTCGTCGAGGGAAACACTCGCTTCCGCTGGATCATCGGCACGAACTGGATTGGGGCGATGGGGGCCAGCCAGGCTCTGAAGCTGAAGGTTCAGGAACTGCTTAACGTCGGCGAGCGTGTTCGCTCAGTCGACCCAGAGCAGGTGCTGGCCACACTGAAGGCCCGTATCGACGCTGGCGGCCTGGTGCTTGTTCACCAGGACATCTATCACAACGACTCAACGCGGTTGGCTGACATCATTCTGCCCGCCGCGACCTGGGGAGAAGAAGATTTCTGTCGGAACAACGCCGAGCGCCGGCTGCGCATCTACGAGAAGTTCATGGATGCCCCGGGCGAAGCGAAGCCGGACTGGAAGATCATTCAGGACGTCGCACAGAAGATGGGCTTCGAAGGCTTCGACTGGAAGGACTCCAACGAGATCTTCGAGGAGGCAGCACCCAAGTCGTCAGGCGGCCGGCGGAACTTTGAGGAATTGGTCATCAAGGCGCAGGCCGATGGTGTGCGTGGACATGACCTGCTTCGTACCTATGGAACTGAGGGAATCCAGACCCCGATCAAGAACGAGGGCGGCGAACTCGTCGGAACACCTCGACTGCACAGCGACCTCAAGTTCAAGACAACCAGCGGCAAGGCGAACTTCGTCTTCCCAGACTGGGACGCGGTCAACGAGCGCAACGAGATCGTGAGGCCAAAGGGCGATCAGGTATGGGTTCTGAACGGGCGTGTGAACCACGTCTGGAACAACATGTTTGACTTCCTGCGCAGCGACTTCAGGAGAAAGCGCTATCCGCAGAACTTCCTGGAGATTAGCCAGGAAGATGCATCAGCTCGTGGTTTGGTGTCCGGTGATCTGGTGGCAATTGAGTCATCAAGCGTGCTGGACCAGGTTGGCCAACTCACCTCCGGGAGCCTCACGGCAGTCGCATATGTGACTGACCAGGTGCCCCCGGGCGTGACGTTCACCTACTTCTTGTTCCCGGGCTCTCCGGCGAACTCGATCACTCCGGCCGATACGTCGCTGCAACCGCTGAGCCGTCGCTACAACTTCAAGTTCGGAGCAGGCACGGTCAAAAAGATCGGGAGCACTGATCTTGGCAAGCGGATGTCCTTCGCCCCGAGAAACCTGCCACCGAAGACGGTCTAGAGCCCCTCGGCTGGCACCACCCAGCGCACGATGGTCCCGCCGCCTGCGCGGCGGGCAATCGTGTAGCTGCCGCCCAGCGCGTCGGCTCGGCGTCGCATATTGCTGACCCCGAAGCCGGGGACTGCTTCTTCATCGTAACCGCAGCCGTCATCCAGGATCTGGAGCACGATCTTGTCGTTGATGGCCAGGTGGACAATGGCGTTGGAAGCAGCGGCGTGGCGTGCAATATTGGTGAGCGCTTCCCGCAAAGCAGGGATGAGATTCTCCTGAACGCGCAGTGGAACGTCAGCTGGATCTCCATCGATCTGGAGTTCGGGGAGAAATCCGAGATCTGTTGCTGCTGCGCGGATCGTGTCGATCATACGAGGCTCCAATTCGCTGGAGTCAGTTGGTCGATGGAGATCGAAAATCACGTTGCGAATGCGGTCGATACTTCCGTCGAGCCGCTCAATTGTGCGTTCGAGGCGCGCTCGGAGAGCCTCGCCCTTGATTGGCCCCAGGGCGGCTTGCAAAGCGAGTCCGCTGGCAAATATCTCCTGAATGACCGTGTCATGTAAGTCCTGGGCGATGCGTTCGCGGTCTTCAAGCAGTGCAAGGCGCTCGGTTGCCATGATGAGTTCGCGCTCGGCTTGTTTGCGCTCAAAGACATTGCGGATGGATACCACCAGCAGTGCCTGTTCGCCCTCACCGAGAGGAGCAAGGGAGATATCGGCCGGAAACTGGGAGCCATCGGGCCTCTGTACGCGGAGGTCAAGCGACGAGCCCATGTCCCGAGATCTGGGATGTTGCATGAACTCGCTGCGTAGATGAACGTGAAGGTCGCGTAGCGACTCGTCCATGAGTTCCTCCACAGACAGCATTTCGAGGTCGTTGGTGCTGACCCGAAACATCTGTGCTGCGTGGTCGTTTGCCTTGAGGATCTGCCCTACGCGGTTTACGACCAGCGTTGCTTCTGCTGCGACCTCGTAGACCTCTTCCCAAGTGGTTTCACCAATTTCACGAAGTACCATGCACCTGAATGTAGTCAATATTACGATGTGTGGTGACGGTGACGAATGGCCCTAGCCAGTCGCGGCGTGTCGCCCTAGCGTGGAGATATGAATTCTGTGGACATTTATCGTGTTCTGTTGGTGGATGATCACGCAATTGTGCGTGAGGGACTTCAGACGATGCTCGATGCCGAGGATGATCTCGAGGTCGTAGGCCAAGCCGGATCAGTAGCGCAGGCCATCCTTCGAGTGAAGCAACTGGAGCCCGACCTCGTTCTGCTCGATGTGCAACTTCCCGACGGCAATGGCGTCGATGCCTGCGCGGAGATCAAGCTCATCGCGCCAGATACGAAGGTCTTGATGCTAACCTCCTTCGCTGATCAGGGCCTGCTGGACAGGGCGATCGCGGCCGGCGCCGCGGGCTACCTGCTGAAGCGCGTGAAGCCCGCAGACCTGCTGGGCGGTATTCGCAAGGCGGCTTCGGGTGAAATGCTGCTTGATGACAGTGTCGTTGGTGGCGTCGTGCAGCGCTTGCAGGCGGGCGACGAAGACTCACGAATCGCAGATCTGTCGCCTCAGGAACAGAAGGTGCTGATGCTCCTCGCAGAGGGCATGACCAACCGCGAGATTGGTGAGCAGCTGTACCTGGCAGAGAAGACCGTGAAGAACTACGTCTCCAATATGCTGGCCAAGTTGGATATGTCCAATCGCTCAGAGGCAGCAGTGTTCGCCGCAAAACTGGCGGCCGACGCAGATACCCAGTTGCCAGCCGCGTCGTGGGAAGAACTGCGCGCCCGTCACACCTAGGTCTCGGCAGCGACAGCGCCGATTGCTGAAGCGAGTGCATCAACGCACCTGTCAACCTGCTCGTCCGTGATGATGAATGGTGGACAGAACGCTATGGCGGTGCCCAGTGGCCGAGCGATTACGCCACGGCTCTGCATAGCAAGAAAAGTTGCGGCGGCGTCGCCACCGGGACCCAGGTCGGCCGCCCACACAGCTCCTTCGCCGCGGACCTCTGCAACGAGCCCGTCGCTGAGAAGCGACTTGAGACCTGAGCTGAGCCGAGATCCGATACGCGCTGCGGCGGGGACGAGATTCTCGTCCTGAATGATCTGTATCGCCGTGAGTCCGGCGATCGCGGCAGTCGGGTGACCGGAGTAGGTGTGTCCGTGGCGGAAGAGGAACTCAGGATCGGCTTCAAGGGTGTCACAGACGTTGCGATCCAGAATGACGCCGCCGAGCGGGATGTAGCCGGAACTGACGCCCTTTGCGAACGTGATCATGTCTGGGCGAACGCCGTAGTGCTCAGCCCCGAACCAGCTGCCTAACCGACCAAAACCACAGATCACCTCGTCAAAGATGAGTAGAGCACCGTGCTGGTCGCAGAGGCGTCGCAGCCCGGCGAGGTAACCATCCTGAGGCGGGCAGACTCCTCCTGCTCCCTGTAGTGGCTCGGTAATGACCGCCGCGATCTCGTTGCCGTGCTCGCTGAAGAGCATCGACATGGCCTCAAGATCGTTCTGGCCAAGTGACTGGAAGTCCGCCAGCAGGTTGCCGAAACCTTCCTGGTTGGCGCGGATGCCCTGTGCCGAGGTGCCGCCCATCGCAACACCGTGATATCCGCCTGCGCGGCTGATCACCATTTGGCGCTGACTTTCGCCCCTGAGATGTTGGGTGATGCGGGCGATCTTGATTGCGCTGTCGACGGCCTCAGATCCCGAGTTCGTCAGGTATACCCGAGCGTCGTCGAATGGTGAGACGTCGGTGATTATCTCGCACAGGGCTTCAGCCGGTTCGTTGGTGAATGCTCCAAAGGTATGGAACGCTGCCAGCTTCGTGAGTTGGGCACTGATGGCATCAATCATCCGCTCATTGCCGTGACCTACGGAGTTGAACCAGAGCCCGGCCATCGCGTCGATGTACCGGTTGCCGTCGCTGTCGATGACTTCACTGCGGTCACCTTCCACGATTGTGATGAAGTCTGCCTTCGCGGGTAGTGCAAACGGATGCAGGAACGCTGACATTGTGACCCTTTCCAAGAGGACGCTCTGGGATTCTCGCCCACCAAAGTAGTGCAGTCCGGAACGGGTCTGCACGTGTGACTCCTGGGACCGTAGCGCAACTATTCTTGAGACATGGAACTTGTACTTGCAGCTGCGGTGGGCGTCATCGTCTTCGTTATCGCTGCCTGGGTGATCGGACGCGAAGCCCGGCGACTGGGCGCGGTGCGCTATGTGCCGACCTACCGACTTGATGAGGCAGTGGCCTACGTCGGCGATCGCCTGTCCGAGGATGCCACTGCTGAGCTGAGCTACGAGCAGGTGCGACAGATCCTGCGCTGGCATCTCGAGTTTCTCCAGGGCCAACAGATCGCTGCGCGTCAGATGGACGCCTCAGATGACGTGGTCGTGAGCGACGATCCTGGTGTTGTGCATGTGGCAACTCGCGCGAGCGAGGACGGACTTGATACTGAGCTCGACCGGCTGAGCGAAGTCATCTCGCTCCAACTCGACTACCTCAAGGCCATCGGTGCGATGAGCGAGGTCTCGGAGCCGACTGACTCCTGAGGGCTAGCTCCTACACTGGAACAAACGAGCACTGGAACAAACGAGCGGCGGAGAGCAGTTGGTAGCAGTAACCGAACTTGTGCAGGATCACGAGCTGATCTCTGGCGGCGATCGCCTCAAAGCGCGCCTAGCGGTGCCTTCCTCGAGCGGCGCATATGAGGCGCGCCATGCACTGGTGTTTTGTCATGGACTTCCCTCCCAGGACCCCATTCCCCGCAACGACCGAACCTATGACCTGCTCATTGGCCGCATCGCGCGGGACCTTGGGTGGACCACGTTGGCGTTATCTCTGCGCGGTTGTGCGGGCTCGGAGGGGAACTTCTCCGTTGAAGCTTGGATGACTGATCTGAACACCGCGGTCGAGCATCTCAGATCTGAGCGTGACGCTGAGGGTGTGTGGCTCGCCGGAGCAGGCACCGGTGGCTCCATGGCCATTGCCGCCGGGGGTCATAACCCTGAGGTTCGAGGCGTAGCGGCGCTTGCTGCGAGAGCCGATTTCGATGACTGGTTGGCCCAGCCCGACCGGCTCATTCAGCACTGTCGCGACATCAATGTCGTGCACGACAAGAACTTTCCTCCGGACCGCGATGAGTGGCTCGCCGGGTTTGAGAAGTTCCGCCCGGTCGATGCGGCGCGCATGCTGGGGGACCGTTCGTTGCTGCTCATTCACGGCGAGAGCGATCTGCAGGTCCCGCTCTCGGATGCAGAGCAGATCGCTGAGGCGCATGGCTCGGCGGCGCTTCGCGTGATACCCAACGGAGATCACCGGTTGCGTCATGATCCTCGTGCTGTGGCGCTGCTCATGGGTTGGCTCGATCGCCAGCGCGCGAAGTATTAGCCACCTGCAGACAGTATCTGGCTAGATCTTCTGCCCCTGCTTGTTCTTGCCTTTGGCCTTGAGCGCCTTCTTGTGGTCGCGCACCTCTTTGAGGCGATCAATGGAGTCGATGTCCGCGACCGAGCGTGGCTTGTTGTCAGAGAAGGCTCCGGCGGCTGCCTTCCAGCCATAGGGCTGGACGTCGAACCGTTTCGCGAGAATGGCGACGAATATCTTGGCCTTCTCCGGACCGTAGCCCGGAACTTCGCCCAGCCGTACAACCAGGTTTCTCCCACTCGTGGCTTCGGTCCAGATGCGCTCGGCATCACCGTCATAGTTATCGACTACGTGCTGGCAGAGATCCTGGGCACGCTTGGCCATCGAACCAGGGAAGCGGTGGATGGCCGGTTTCAGCGAGAAGATAGTGGCCATTTCCTCAGGGTCCAGCGCTGCGAGGTAGCCGGCGTCCAGAGGCCTGCCGGTCCGCTCAACGATGACGGACGGCCCGCGGAATGCCTTTTCCATGTTGATCTGCTGATCCAACATCATGCCAAGAAGAAGCGCGAGCGGATCGCTGTTGATGAGTTCGTCGGCTGCGTCGTCGCCCGTGACTTTGAGTGGAGTGACCATTACTGCCTTTCGTTGGACGATGACGGTTGAACTTTGTGTCCAGTTCTGCGCATCGTGACATTGGACGTCCTTGCGTCCGCCATCAAGAGCGCCTCGAGATCTCTGGGCTCCTGGGGGCGTCCAAGTAAGTAACCCTGGGCACGTGTACATCCGAAGCGTCTCAGGTAGTCCATCTGCTTCTGTGTTTCGACACCTTCGGCAACCACCGAGATCCCGAGGTCGCGTGCGAGAGTGATCGTTGACTCCACGATCGTTGTGTCGCTGGATCTCATGCCGAGACCTGACGTGAACGACCTGTCTACCTTGATCTGAGTTATTGGGAATGTGCGGAGGTATGCGAGAGACGCATAGCCAGTTCCGAAATCGTCGAGGGCGATGTTGACTCCCAGGTCGTTGATCACTGCGAGATTTGACACGGCGATAGCTGGTTGGTCGATGAGAGCGGTCTCGGTGATCTCTAGGCACAGTTTTTCCGCGGCCATACCCGTGTCCTCGATGGTATTCAGCACGGTGACTGGTAGTGCCTTGCTGACGAGTTCTCGGGCCGAAATGTTCACCGCGAGCGTCAGGTCCACGCCTGAGCGGTCACGCCAGTCGACGATCTGTTGGCATGCGGTCCTGGTAACCCATTCCCCGATGCTCTTAATGAGGTCGGTTTCCTCTGCAATCGGGACGAAGTCGTCGGGTGCAACGAGACCACGTGTTGGATGGTTCCACCTGATCAGCGCTTCGACTCCGGTGATCGTGACGGTTTCCACATCAAAGATCGGCTGGTAGTGCACTGTGAATTCGTCGCGTTCGAGGGCACCGCGTAGGGCTGTCTCGGTGTTAATGCGGTGCTCGAGGCGTACCTGGAGGTCCTCATCGTAGGCCTCTATCCGGTTCCTCCCACCTCGCTTGGCTCTGTACATGGCAGCGTCGGCGTTGCGCATCAATGTGCCTGCATCCTGGCCACTGCCCTGGGCCACAGCGACTCCGATGCTTGCAGTCGTGAAGAACTCCCCGTCATTGATCGGGATTGGATCGGAAAGTGAGTCGAGCATTCGCTCGGCCATTGTGAACAACTCTTCGGTGTTTGCTGCGTCCTCACCCAGAACGACGAACTCATCGCCTCCCAGACGAGCGAGTGTGTCGCTGTCGCGTACAACGTTCTGAAGGCGCTCACTCACGCCGATAAGAAGTTGATCACCCGCGGAGTGCCCGAGTGTGTCGTTGATGTTCTTGAAGCGATCCAGATCGAGGAACAGCAGGCCGACAATCCCGCCGCGGCGATCGGAGCGCGCCATAGCATGTTGCAGTCGGTCGAGAAGCAGAGACCGATTCGGCAGTCCAGTGAGCGAGTCATGGAATGCCTGGTGTTTCAGTTCGGCCTCGGCGATCACCTGCGCGGTGATGTCGGTGGTGCTCACAACGAGGCCTCTGATGGCATCTTCATGGAAAAGGTTCTCTATGACAACAGACAGCCATGTCCATGAGCCGTCTACGTGTTTGAACCGAGCTTTCAACGAGTCGCTGGTGTGAGGCTGCGCCATGACGCCGTAGTGCGCGGCCCGAACTCTGTCGCGATCATCGGGGTGGGCGTTGTTGATGAGGTCTAGGACAGAAGTGTTGATCAGATCGTTCTTGTCATAGCCCAGAGATGTCGGCGTCGGTCCGCCGCGGTAAACGATCTCGTGCTCGGCATTGATGACCATGATCCCATCGAACGACAGGTCTGCGAGAACGCGGAAGCGGTCACTTGAGCGGCTGAGTTCTTCGATCGCGGCTCTCTCGGTGGTGATGTCTCGAAGATTTATGACGAGACCGGCGACACTCTCGTCGTCGTACAGGTTCTGAGATGAGATCTGCAGCCAGTGCCAGGACTTGTCGCGATGGAGAAACAGTGCCTCGATGACACTTCTCACGCCTGGTTCCCGCGATGTGCGTTCGTATTCGGCGACGACGCGGTCGCGATGGTCGGGATGAACTGTGGGGATTATGGACAGGAGTGGGACGCCCACGAAGTCTTCTGCCGGATAGTCGAGGCTCGTTTGGGATGGCCCACCCATGTAGGAGATGATGCCATCTTTGTCCACGACCACGAGGCTCTCGAATGAGGTCTCTGCCAGCGTACGAAAGCGGTCGCTCGCCGTCTGGAGTCTCTTGGCGGCGAGTTCGCGGTTGGTGACATCGCGGACGACGGTCAGCACCTCATTGCTCGCAAGCGGAACGTGGCGGGACTCGAAGGATCTCGGAATTCCGCTTCCCGACGGGCTCACGGTGAACTCAGCGTGGGTGACTTTGTGCGATTGGAGTGCGTCACTTATGCCGGCCTGACAGAGTCGTGCAGCTTCCCTCGGCAGTACATCGGCGATGTTGTTGCCAATGGACTCGGGGGGTAGGGGCAGTCCGCTATCGCTGCCCGCCATGACATCGAGGATTGTTCCGGTGGAACTCAGGCGACAGATCGCATCTGGGATTGCGCTCATCACGGCTTGGAGTTCACTGTGGGTTTGATCTGCGGCTTTCTGAGCCTCGCGTCGCGCAGTCATGTCTCGAACAGTCGCCAGCAGAAGTGTCCGATCACCGAATGGCACTTTTGCTAAGCCCACCTCAATGGGGAATTCGGATCCGTCCCGGCGAACTGCAACCATTCGGTCGCCTCCAGCCAAGGCTCGTCGTTCCGCTGGCGCAAGCGCAAAGCCCTCTACTAGTCCGCTGTGAGCTTCACGAATGTACTGTGGCAAGAGCGTCGAGAGAGGTTGCCCGACAATCTCCTCCTCGGTGTAGCCGAACATCTCTTCGGCTGAGATGTTCCACACAACCACTGACTGAGTGAGATCCACGCCGACGATGGCGTCGGCCAGAGTATTCACGAGGGTCTGAAACCGCAACTCGGACTTCTGAGACTCTTGCTCCAACTGTTTGCGGTCGTGGCAGTCACGGAATATGTAGACCACGCCACCGATCTGTGGATCAGCAAGAAGGTTCTTTATGGTTCCCTCAGCCCAGCGCCACTGTTTGCCATCGCGGATGACTCGAGCCTCGAATGTGAGTGTCGTGTCTGGATGGGCTATTACCTCGTCCCAAAGCTGGAGCAGATAGTCGAGGTCATCGCGGTGCACCAGTTCGGCTGAATCGCGGCCAAGGGTATCGTCAGCTGTCATGCCCCAGGCATCTAGTCCTCCGCGGAATGCCTTGATGACACGCCGGTCAGCATCCAGAACAACCACGGCCTGAAGCGTCTGGTCGAGTATCGCCCGCAGTTGGTCGTGGGACCAGTCTGTGGCTCCTGAGGCAAGGAGTTCTGTGCGTGTAGCGTTATCCATCGGCTCTTTCGATGACTCTGTGCTCACGCTACCTCCAACGAGCAATTCTAATGGGGTCGCTGAGTTTGTGAGACTCAAGACCCCGGCTGATGAGGCAGTCCCGTGGCTGTGCGACTTAACCCGAATTTTGTGAGTTCTAGTGGGCGATGCTGTCCCAGGGGTCTGGAAGATCGGTCGCTAGCCCGTAGTCAGCGATCGCTTTGGTAACCACCGAAGCGTCGAGGTCTCCGCAGGCCGCCAGGCGTGACAGCACTGCTACAACCACATGTGGGGTGTCGACTTCGAAGTGGCGCCTGAGGGCTTCGCGGGTGTCGGAGCGGCCGAACCCCTCTGTGCCCAGTGAGGTGTAGTCAGCGGGCACCCAGCGGGCAATTGAGTCCGGAAGAGCACGCATGAAGTCGGTGATCG
>CAYUOD010000014.1:0-4601 GCA_964446225.1 uncultured Acidimicrobiales bacterium
CGCTAGGTTCCATCGGAAGCGGCGGGGGCCAACGATCAGTACCGAGGAGGTACAAACATGCGTCGAGGAAGACGAGCGCTCGCGGCTGCAATAGCAGCCGTACTCATAACAGTTATCGCGACCAGCACCGGGGGAGCTGCGATAGCGGAGGCGGACCCGGGTGGAGACCAACCAGATCCAGGTGGATTGGAGATAGATGATCCTAATGAGGGGTTAGAAACGCTTGACAGCTCCAACAGCAACGTCACTTCGTCTTCGTCCTCATCGGGTTCTGGAAACAGCATTGAACTTGAAGGACGCGGAGTACGAAATGAGGCTGACGCCACTACGGATGTGACCGCGCTTGGAGACTATGCCTATACAGGCACGTTCAGCTCTCCATGCGGTGGAACGCCCGGTGGAGGTATTTGGGTATGGGACGTAGATGACGAGGACAACCCGAGCTTCGTGACCGTCATTCCATCACCGACCGGCAGTCGTGCCAACGATGTCCGTGTAGCAGCGATGAACTCCGGTGACATTCTCGTGCACTCGAATGAGTCGTGCGCAGGTGGCCCTGGTGGCTTTGAAATCTACAACGTAGATGACCCCACCAACCCAGTCGCTCTCGCCAGCATTCGTATTGACGAGATCAACCCACTCAGCGACGCAGTCTTCGGTGGAATCACCGATGTAGGCGTACACAACCTGTTCCTGTTCACCCGGGGCACAACTGACTACGTAGCAGTCACGGCCGCCACGGCATTCGACAACTTCCAGATCTTCGATATCACTGATCCGACGACGCCTGTTCGTGTCTCGGCCTGGGGTGCAGAAGAGATCTTCGACCCGGGTGTCGGCGACGAGACTGTGGACTTCAACCGTGTACTCGCCGCAGCGCTTGACCTGCTCGGTGGCTTCGGAGCATCGCAGAACAAGTTCCTGCATGACTCCACCATCAGCGAAGACGGCACTCAGGCCTACCTTGCGGCTTGGGATGCTGGTCTTGTACGGCTCGATATCACCGACCCGTCCAACCCAGTGCTCGTATCGGTTGCACTTGACGTAGCGAACGGCTCGCTTGACGGCGAAGTTAACAGCCACGCGGTAGCGCCAAACGAAGACGGCTCCATCGTGGTTGAAGGCGAAGAGGACTTCTCAGCTTGGGAAGCCACTGTGCCTCCCTCCAACTTGACGATGGACTCAGGCACACCCGGTGATCCCACGATTCCTGGTACTGCTATCTCCACGACAGCTGGTGACGATTTCACTGCTAACCAGACCGGCAACATCGGAACCACCGATGGGGCCTCTGTGACCGTTGCTTCTGGTCCGCTTGCTGGCAACACCTACTCAGCAGCTGAGTTGGCCACCGCCGCAGGTTCACCAACGTTTGGGACCACTGGTCCGATCACTGGTGAGCTCGTGTTCATTGGACAGGCATGTAACGGCGACCCCGTTCTGAATGCTGGTGCAGTGGATGCTGGTGACATCGCCGTTGTGCGTCGTGGTGCTTGCACATTTGAGGAAAAGGAAAACACAGCAGCTGCACTTGGTGCAGCAGCAGTGGTCATTGCGAACAACAACCCGAACTCGACTCCTTGGTCGGGCCTGCGGATCTGGGATTACAGTAACCCAGCTGCCCCGGTGTTGGCGTCAGTATTCAACACAGTCTGTAGCGCTTCAACGGCGCCAGGCGGACCGTGTGATGAGAATGGCACCTACTCCGTACACAACGTGCAGGTTGAGACCGTTGACGGTCGCACTCTTGCGTACATCTCGTGGTACTTCGACGGCATTCTTATTCTGGATGTTTCCGATCCGTACAACCCTGTTGAGATAGCCCGCTACCTCGATACCTCCGGACCAAACGCTGGCTTGGCCAACGACTTCTGGGGAATCTTTAAGGAGCCGGGTAGCGATGAGCTGTACGCCAGCGATCGCAACGGTGGGCTCTACATCTTCGATGTGGACGACGTCATTGAAGACTTCTACGGCGACGATGACGATGATCACGACGACGACGACGATGATGATGACGACGACGATGACGATGACGATGACAAAAAAGACGATGATGATGATGATGAGGATGATGACGACTGATAGTTAGCGGCTACGCCTGCCGGGTTGGTCTTGCACCAGCCCGGCAGGCGTTTCTGTTTTTGGAGCTGCGGCCTCTCGGCAGCGTCGATCTGGTGGCCCTAGGCTGAGGTGATGCCCGCGGCCACACACTCCACTGGCACTGCGACTGTCGTTGGAGGGGGCCCAGCGGGGCTCATGGCCGCCGAGACGATGGCGGCTGCGGGGTTCGCGGTAACGGTTTACGAACATAAATCTTCGTTCGCACGAAAGTTTATTCTCGCGGGACGCGGTGGCCTGAACATTACGCACAGCGAGCCCCTTGATCGGCTGCTTGCCCGTTACGGCCCGGAGCGAAAGTTCCTGGAATCAGCGATTAGGTCGTTTGACTCTGAGCAGCTTCGCGGCTGGTGTAAGGAACTCGGCGAGCCGACGTTTGTGGGCACGAGCGGGCGAGTGTTTCCTGACTCTTTCAAAGCAACTCCGCTGTTGCGTGCATGGCTCCAACGACTCGATGCAATGGGCGTTGACTTTCGCCCTCTTCACCGTTGGTTGGGTTGGAACTCTCATGTCGAAGGTCGTGGCTTGCTGTTCTCGAGCCCGCTGGAGCAGCAGTTCGAGGTCTCGAGCGATGTGACGGTATTCGCGCTTGGTGGTGCGAGTTGGCCGCGTGTTGGCTCCGATGGCAGCTGGGTAGACCGATTTGTTGATCAGGGGATTACGGTGAACCATCTTCGCCCGACGAACTGTGGTCTCGTGGTCTCCTGGACGAGCGTGATGGTGGAAAAGTTCGCTGGTGTGCCACTTAAGAACGTCGTGGTCTCAGTCGGAGACGAGCGGTCGCGTGGTGATGTCATGGTGACCGCGTCAGGCCTTGAGGGCGGTCCGATCTACGCACTCTCGCGGGCCGCTCGGGCAGAGTTGGATTTCAACGCCCGTTGCATCGTCGGCGTTGACCTGCAGCCTGATCTCACGTTCTCTCAACTCTGGGAACGCCTTGAGCAGAGGCGCCGCCCAAAGGACTCGCTGTCGACACTGCTGCGGCGGAGTGGGTTTGATCCGGTTGCGGTGGGTCTGATGCGGGAGGCAATGAGCAATGAGTTACCGACAAGTGAGATGGGCCTGGCGAGCCTGGCCAAGCTCGTGCCTGTGCTTGTGACAGGACTGATGCCCATTGACAGAGCGATCTCTACGGCCGGGGGTGTGGCCTTTGACGAGGTGGACCAGAACTTCATGCTGCACAAGCTGCCCGGTGTCTTTGTCGCCGGAGAGATGCTCGACTGGGAAGCTCCGACGGGTGGGTACCTATTGCAGGCCTCTCTGAGCATTGGGGTGGCGGCTGGTCGCGGGGCGATTGAGTGGCTCTCAACCTCACGTTGAGCCTGAGACAGGTGAATTCTGGCTCAACTGCGTCGCTTCGGGCTGGCGGGTAACGGGTGAGTAATACCGCTGTGTTGTAACTGTGGAGTGACTATTTTTGCAAACACGGGTGCCTTTGGGTCGGCAATGACGCGGCAACGGTTAGTTGGCCGTCAAGGCGCGGGGGCCAAGTTAAAGCGCCTTCTCAGTGTGGTCGTGCTCTGGGGCTTGATCGCGCCTGCAATCTCGATTGCACTTCCCACGGGATTCGCTACTCCAGCCGCCGCGGTGATAGCGGGAGGCAATGGCTGTTCATCACTCACGCCAACGATTACTGGTTCGGGGCAGATTACGGGTACCCCCGGAGACGACATCATCTTCGGTTCAAGCCAGGCGGACACGATTCGTGGGCGTGGCGGCAACGACATCATCTGCGGCTTCGGAGGTAATGACACCATTCGAGGAGGCGCGGGCGCAGACACCATCGACGGCGGCGATGGCAATGACACGATTCGCGGGGGCTCTGGCGATGACGAGATTTATGGTGGTGCGGGGAATGACATCATTCGTGGGAACGCCGGGAACGACACGATCGATGGCGGCGATGGATCAGACAGGCTCCTCGGAGGCTCTGGCGACGACGAGATCTGGGGCGGTGAGGGTGACGATTTTCTGAGGGGCACTGCCGGAGCCGATGTGCTCAATGGTGGACCAGGCGATGACGACATTCGGGGGGGTCAGTCCAACGACACTATTGACGGTGGTGATGGCAACGACACGATTCGCGGGGGCTCTGGCGATGACGAGATTTATGGTGGTGCGGGGAATGACATCATTCGTGGGAACGCCGGGAACGACACGATCGATGGTGGAGAGGGCGACGACGTACTTCGTGGAAATGGCGGCGATGATGTTATTCGTGGCAATGGTGGGGCTGACAGGATTCGGGGCGATTCGGGGAACGACTCGGTCGACGGTGGCGCTGGTGACGATGTCATTCGTGGCAACGGCGGTGACGATGATCTTGATGGCGGTGACGGCAATGACACGATCAGAGGTGGCTCAGGCAGAGATAGTTGCAGTAGCGAACCCGGCGGGAGTACTTCGTGCGACGTGGTATCGATCGTTGACATCGATGGTGACGGGGTAGAGGACTCGGCCGATAATTGTCCTGGGAGCCC
>CAYUOD010000014.1:4701-8512 GCA_964446225.1 uncultured Acidimicrobiales bacterium
ATCCGGTGGTTGAGCCTGATCCGGTTCCGGTTACTGATCTTGATGGCGATGGGGTCGATGACGCGTTGGACAACTGTCCAGCGGTGAGCAACCCGAGCCAAATGGACAATGATCGTGACGGTTGGGGCCAGGGCTGCGATACCAACGACAACTGGGACGATCAGGACAACGACGGTCTCCTCGATGGGTTCGAAGTACTGGTGCTCGGGACGAACCCGAACCAGAGCGACAGCGACGGTGACGGTCGCAAGGACGGACAAGAGTTCTTCAATGACCTCACCGACCCGAACGATCCCGACTCAGACGACGACGGACTCGATGACAGCGCTGAGTGGATACGAAGGACCGACCCCAACAACCCCGACACCGATGGCGACGGCCTGACCGACTTTGAAGAATCCTTCACGACCCAGACCGCCCCCCTGAATCCGGACACCGACGCAGACGGACTTGACGACGGGGAAGAGATTTCGCAGTACGGCACAGATCCGAACGATCCTGACACGGACGGCGACCGGGCCACCGACGGTGATGAGGTCGCCGCTGGGACCGATCCTCTGATTGCCGAACTCGCTGTGGCGATAGGTTCAGATGGTGATGGCGATGGAGTCGATGACGCCCTCGACAACTGCCCACTCATCGAGAACGCCGAGCAAGATGACAGCGACAATGACGGCATAGGCAACGCCTGTGACCCGAACCCGAATTCTGTCGACGGCGACTTCGACGGTCTTTCAGACGCCGAGGAACTCTTCATCTACGGCACCGACCCGACCTCGTCGAACACCGACAACGACGGCACTTTCGCTACTGATCTTCGCGAGATTCGTGCCGGTACTGATCCGAACAATCCTGATACCGATGGCGACGGCGCGCTCGATGGTGATGAGCTCGCACAGAATCGCTCCGATCCTTTGAATCCGGATACCGATGGCGATGGTCTGCTGGACGGCTACGAACTCGACGAGTTCGGTGATGCACGTGATCCTGATCTGGACGACGATGGCCTGAGCGACGGCCTGGAAGTAAACGTCTACCAGACGGATCCTCGTAACCCAGATACCGACTCAGATGGACTAACAGATACTACGGAGATCAACTACCGGCCTCCCACAGACCCGAACGATGACGATTCTGACGATGACGGCCTGAAGGACGGCGAAGAGGTCAACGAATACAACACAAATCCGACCGACGATGACTCCGACGACGACGGCCTCAACGACGGCGAGGAGGTCAATGACAGAGGCACGGATCCCAATGACGAGGACTCCGATGGTGACGGTGTCAACGACAAGGACGATCCCGCTCCTAACAACCCCAACGTTGATGGAACCGAAGACCCAGAACCCGATGCTGACGATGACGGGGACGGTCTCACCAACGCCCAGGAAACTGCGGCAGGTAGCGACCCGAACAACCCCGATACTGATGGCGACGGAATTTCCGATGGCGACGAAGTCCTCACCTACGGCACGGATCCCACCCAGGGAGATACCGACGGTGGGGGAGCCAGCGACGACTACGAACTGTTCGATGATGGGACTGACCCACTCGACTCAACCGATGACAACCAAGGCAACTGCACGGTTCCCGGGCCGGGGAGCAACCCCGCCAATGCAGCCGAGTGCTGTAACCAGCGCGTCGTGTATCAGGACCTCGGCGAGGGACCTGAGGCACAGTTCGACAACGATTGTGATGGTCTTCTTGACAATCAGGAACATCTTCCCGAGGGAGACTACGGTCACCAGGCGCTTCACATAGAGAACTTCGACTTTGACAGTGACGGCCTTTCTGACGGATACGAGGTATTGGTACTCGGCACTGATCAGGACGATCCGGATACCGACGATGGCGGCATCAACGATGGTGATGAGGTCCGCTTTGGTCTGGATCCGTTCAATGCTGAGGATGACACTCCGCCAGATGCTGATGGCGACGGACTCCCCGATGCCTACGAGAACCAGATCGGAACAGATCCAGAGAATCCTGACACCGACGGCGACGGTCTTACCGACTACGAAGAGGACAGCGCCGGCTTCGATCCGCTCGATCCTGATATGGACGACGACGGTCTCAACGACGGCGACGAACTCTTCTACAACACGGATCCCTACGACCCCGACACCGATAGTGGCGGTGTCTCGGACGGCGACGAGGTCGACCTGGGCACGCTTCCGCTGGATCCGTCTGACGATCGCGAACTGGACGTCGACGGAGACGGTCTCACTGGCAAACAAGAGCGTGCGCTCTTTACCGATCCGGAGAACGCTGACACTGATGGCGGTGGCACCAACGACGGCTTTGAGGTGCTTATAGGTCTTACCGATCCGCTTGATCCTTCTGACGATTCTGAGGACACTGACGGCGACGGCCTGCCAGACGACTACGAAGATGAGATAGGGACCGACAAGGAGAATCCTGACTCCGATGGTGATGGTCTCACCGACTATGAGGAAGTACTCGAGCACTTCACGGATCCCAACAATGCGGACACCGACGGTGGCGGCGTCTCAGACTTTGATGAGGTCAATCAGCTTGTCGTGAGCTTTACCAACGATCCGCTGAACCCCTATGACGATGGCCCCGACTTTGACGCGGACTCGCTGTCTGATCTCTACGAGGCGCGAATTGGCACCGATCCGGCAGTGCCCGATACTGACGGCGGCGGTAAGGACGACGGCACCGAAGTCATCAAGATGAAGACCAATCCTCTCGACCCGGAGGATGATGGTTCTGACAACGACGAGGACGGACTGAGCAACGACGACGAAGAGGAGCGCGGCACCGATCCCGAGGACCCCGACAGCGACGACGATCGTCTCGACGACGGACTTGAAGTTGAGATCGGGACTGACCCGTTGAACCCGAACAGCGATGGCGGCGGACCAGCGCTGCAGTGCCTCGCCCTCGGCGACGGTCTCGAATACCTGGACCTCGGTAGCGATCCGCTGAATCCGAGCGACGACGACACCGATAGTGATGGCGATGGACTCGCCGACGTATACGAACTCTTCCTGGGCACTGACCCCAACGATCCAGACACCGACTTCGACTTCCTTTCAGACGGTGCAGAGCTTTGTGGCAGCAGCTTCATAACAGATCCGCTGGATGCCGACTCTGACAACGGTGGACAGAGTGACGGCTCTGAGATTCGGGCACTGGGCCTTGACCCGAACGACCCAAGCGACGACACCCCCGATGCCGACACCGATGGCGACGGCCTTACCGACGATCAGGAGGCAGTCGTCGGAACTGACGAGACCGACCCCGACAGCGATGCAGATGGCATCAACGACGGTGACGAGTTCTTTGGAGGTGAGACCGACCCGCTAAATCCCGACACCGACGGCGACGGACTCAACGATGGTCGCGAAGTCAATGAGCTTGGCACGAGGGCAGACGACCCGGATACCGATCGCGGTGGTGTGAATGATGGCGATGAGGTGGCTGCTGGTACTGATCCGCTTGACCCGGCCGATGACGCAGGTGATGAGGATGCTGATGGGGATGGACTAACGGACGCCGAAGAGGGTGAGCTGGGTACGAATCCCAATGATCCCGACACCGATAGTGGCGGTGTGAATGATGGCGACGAGGTTGCGGCTGGTACTGATCCGTTGAATGGCGAAGATGATGTCTTGGACTCTGATGGTGATGGTCTGAGTGATGACGACGAGGGCGAACTTGGCACGGATCCCTTTGACCCAGACTCCGATGCTGGTGGTGTGAGCGATGGCGACGAGGTGGCGGCTGGTACTGATCCGTTGAATGGTGAAGATGACTATCCGGATTCTGATGGTGATGGTCT
>CAYUOD010000014.1:8612-18783 GCA_964446225.1 uncultured Acidimicrobiales bacterium
GAACGATTTTGAGGAGGATCAGCTTGGTACTTCTCCTACGAATCCTGATACCGATTCTGATCTGTTGAGTGATGGTGATGAGGTTGCGTTGGGCACGGATCCTTTGAATCCGGATACTGATGGCGGTGGCGAGATTGACGGGGCGGAGGTGGTCTTTGGTACTGATCCGTTGGATCCTGCGGATGACGACCCGGATTCTGATGGTGACAACTTGTCGGATCGTCAGGAGGCTGAGTACGGGAGTAATCCCAATGATCCTGATACTGATGATGATGGTCTTGATGATGGACTTGAGTGGCTTATTGGTTCGGATCCGACGAATCCTGATTCCGATGGCGGTGGTGTGGGTGACTTCGATGAATGGTCTGCGGGTACTGACCTCTTGGATCCCTCAGATGACTATCCGGATTCTGATGGTGATGGTCTGAACGATTTTGAGGAGGATCAGCTTGGTACTTCTCCTACGAATCCTGATACCGATGGCGGTGGTCTTGACGACGGTGACGAGGTGGCCGCTGGTACCGACCCGTTGGATGCTTCTGATGACGGGCTCGACAGTGACGGCGACGGGCTACCTGATTCGGTCGAGTCCGACCTGGGGACAAATCCGTTCAGTGCGGATACCGATGCCGACGCTCTTGGGGATGCTGCCGAGGTAGCTCTTGGTACTGATCCCTTGAACCCGGATACTGATGGCGACGGTCTGGTCGACGGCTTCGAAGTGGTACTGGCTGGCACGGATCCCCTCAATGCAGACACTGATGGCGATGGTCTGAACGACGGTGACGAAGATGCTGCTGGTACTGATCCGCTGGACTCGGATTCTGACGATGATGGACTGAGTGACGGCGACGAGGTGAACGTCTACAGCACCGATCCGCTTAACGATGACACCGACGGAGAGGGCCTCCTGGATGGCGAGGAGGTCAACGTTTACGGCACTGACCCGAACGAAGCCGATACCGATCTTGACACCCTGAGCGACTACAACGAGTTGTTCGTTCAGTCGCCGCCCTTTGACCCTCTCGATGCAGATCCGGATGGTGATGGCCTCATAGATGTCCTCGAGCTTGGTGCAGGAACTGATCCGTTCAATCCCGACACCGACGGTGGGGGGCTGAGCGATGGAGATGAGATTCTGCTCAATGGCAGCGATCCACTCGATCCTTCTGATGATGTGCTTGATCAGGACGATGATGGGCTGACCGATGAACAGGAAGCCCAGATTGGCAGTGATCCGACGAACCCGGACACCGATGGCGATGGTCTGAGCGACGGTGACGAGGTCGCGGGCGGTACGAGTCCGCTCCTAGCAGACACCGATGGTGACGGGGCTTCGGATCCCGCTGAACTCATTGCCGGCAGTGACCCCAACAACCCCGATACTGATGGAGACGGTCTCAGCGATGGCGATGAGATATTTGTCTACGGATCAGATCCCACCGTGACCGACACCGACGGCGACCTGATCGACGACGGTGACGAAGTCTTGATTTACGGCACGAGCCCATTCCGAGCTGACACAGACAACGATGGCCTGAGCGACAGCGACGAAATTCTGGATGGCACAGATCCCAACGATGCTGACAGCGACGACGACAACCTGGACGATGGAGCGGAGATCGCCCAGGGAACAGATCCCAACGACCCTGACAGCGACGGCGATGGACTCTCAGACGGCTTCGAGGTTGCAGCGGGCCTTGATCCGCTCAACGCGGATACCGACGGTGACGAAGTTCCCGACGGCCAGGACAATTTCCCGTTCGACCCGGCAAGGACCTAGGCGGTACTTCTTACTCGGGTCTTGGTGAGTTGGTAATCGTCTCGATACCCACGCGCTCGAAGGCCCGACGAGTCTCGGCCTCTGGGCTGAGCGGCGCCTGCTGCAACGCATGGCGCAGCACCTGGGCGACCGAGGCAGCGCCAGCACGGTCACCGGTCGCCAGCAGTGACAAAATCATCAGGCGACCTGCTCGTTCATCGAGAGCGTTTTCTGAGTGTGCCTTGGCCGCCCACTTCAATGCTTTCTCAGGCTCGCCGCCCGCCAGCTGCAGTTCAGCGAGGCGGGTCATGGCCGTACGCGCCACCGAATCAAGGCGGATTCGGGTGATCGAGGCCCAGGTGGTGTCCATGTCCGCGAGGTACTGACCCCGGACCATTACGAGAGCCTTCTCGTACAGCGCGATTGCCTCTGCTGGCGCGCCGGCGCGGTCAGTAGCAAGCGCCTCCTCGATGAGCTCGTCGAACTCGTCGGCGTCGATTTGAACTGTGTCGCTGAGCATCAGTTTGGGTCCGGTCGCAATGACGTAGCTCGGTGGGTCATCTCTGCCTCTGTCGGGTTCGAGTATTGACCGAAGGCGACTAAGCGACACGCGCAGATTGGAGGCTTGTTTCTCAGGAGTCAGGTCGGGCCAGAGGGCGGCGGCAGCCTCATCCCTTGAGACGGTTCTCCTCTCGACCAGTAATCCCAAGAGTTCCTGAACGCGCGCTCGGCGCACCCAGTCTGAGGAGATAATGGGTGCGTCATCTCGTCGGACCTGGATGGGCCCAAGTACCTGGATCATGATCCGTATCTCGGGAACAGCAGGTACCGACTCGAGATATGCCTTCGCCCAGGCTGCGACCGAGCTGCGCTTTGAGTTGGAGGCACTTATAATGCCCATGCGTGAATTGGGGAGTTGAGAGAGCAGTTCCTCGGCAGGCCCGACACCCTCGCTCGCCGCGGCCGCTGCGAGTTCAGCAAGGTGATGTGGAAGGACGTGTACCCGGAGAATTGCGTCCTGGTGCCAGGGGAGTTCTGCGGCAGGTCTCGGATTGGCGCTTTCTCGCAATTGCACGAGGGCCCGGGCAGCAGTCATGGCGGTGCTGAGAGAGGGTCCAAAGGACATGCTGTCGAGTGCTTCGCGGAACCCGGATCGACATAGGTAGGTAAGTGGCAGGCCAAGGAGATAGGGCCGGCTCGGCCATGGCTCAACAGGCAACAGGGTTCGGTCCGGATCCAGCAGGTCCGCCGCAAGATCTTCGTTGCCGTCTGCACTAGCCACCGCGGCGCTGGCCATCGAGCTGAACAGGTGATTGCGGGCGTCGTCCTGATGCCTGCAGAGATCCGCGCACCGAGTCTCGTACTCGCGGGCTTGGCGAAGGTCACCAGCGGCCACGGCAATGAATGTTGCAACTGCGAGCACGGAAACACTCGCAAGAATGAGGCGCCGGTCGAGCGCATCTTGCACCATCGGTCTAGCGATGGGAAGTGCTATCTCAGGAGTGACCTCACCGCGCAACCACATTGCGAAGGCGACATAGATCTCTGTTCCTTGCGGGAGAGAAGCAAGGTCCTCGGGCGTCAGTTCAGCGCCAACCATCTCAGGTCTGCCAAGATCGCAGAGACGCTCGGCCCGCATAACGGTGGCAGCCTCTTTGCCCAGCGGATCGTATCCGGCGAGTTCGGCCAGTGAACCCTCTGGATCGCCCTCGAGCTGCAGAGTCAGCGAACGTAAATGAGCGCGCACCCCCACGGCATAGGGAACCTCCGAGGCAAGCTGCGCCATTCGTACAGCGTGCGCTGGATCCAGGACGTAGTCGTGATTGTGTGAGACCTGCATTGCCCGGAACACCGCAACGGACTCCACGAGCTTGTCACCTTCGGTTCTTGCCAGCTCCGCAGCTTCGATGAACTTCACGATCGCGGCCTCGGCTGGCAGGTTCATGTGGCAGTACGCATCGAGCAGGAGGAACAGTCCAGAGCCGTCAGCGGCAGCGGCAATTGAGCTCCGCAAAGAACGGACTGTGTCCATGCGGGTATTGAGAGTAGGTAGCACGATGAACTCACGCGCTACGTCCATCGCGGCGTTGCCTTGTTCTGCTTGTGCGAAGAGTTCACATGCTCGAGCGAGCCGTCCGCGACTCTGTTCAACCTTGCCAGCGACCATGAGCGCTGCGTTCTGCTCGCTGCTGGAAAGCCGGCTCGCCAGCGGTTCTCGCAAGATGCTGTGGAGGCGCCGGGATCCATCGGCGTGCGTCTCCACCATCGGGAGTCCCTGGGTCAGCTCTGATGCGTTGTAGTTGCCCTTCGAGAGAGCGAGCGCGAGTTGGTCATCGATCTCATTGAGCAGGCTCACTCTGCACAGCGCCCTGAGGCGCTCGGGGTCGATGCCCCCGAGCACCTCTTCCCAAAGAAAGTCCATGGCCGCCTCTGGCCCTGCGGTGAGTCTGAGTTCGGCAGATGCAACATGGCGGGACAGGCTTGAGAGGTCTGCGTGTCCGCGCGCCTGGGCGAGAGTGGCCACTTCGTTGTCGTCCAGATTGAGCTGCTCCTCTGTGATTTCGAGCAGTCGGTGATGAGCGCGTAGCCGAGCGATCGTGAGCGGAGGAAGTTGCCTGCCGGACAACATCAGCTGGCCGTTCTGTGGCAGTTTGTTCAAGAGTTGATCGATGAGTGCGCCGCTGGCCTCACCGAGGTAATGCGCGTCGTCGATGATGAGCGTGACTCTGGTCGGTGAGCGGCGCCAGATTGCGTCGCAAAGCGCTGTTGTATCGGCGCTGTTGTCGCCACTCGCCTGTTTCCCACACGCTTGTAGCAAGCCGCTGAGTAACGTGGCCGGGTCGGCGTCGAGGCTGCTAGCTCCGAGCCAGAGGTCTGCGCCAACGGGGTCCAGCATGTTCGAACGCACTGCCTGGGCGAGTGCCGTGGTCTTGCCGGAGCCTGCCGGCGCGATGACGGTCGTCAGGCGGTGTTCGAACCGGCCCGCGAGAAGGATGGTCATTCGCGGTCGCGCTATGACCCGATCTTCCTGAGCCGTTGTTGGCTCGAACCTAAAGCTCTGATCCATCCTTGAAAAACTGTACCCCGTGCGACCCCACGCAGACCTATTTGAAGTCACGCAGAGTCACGAGCGTTTGTGGGATTGCGTCAGACGCTGAGCAGCTACCTGTCAGCTTTGATGGGGAGTTTCGACCTGCTCGTGGCTCGCTGAGTTGCCAGGGGCAGTGACAGGAGTGCGGTACCGATCCCGCCGAGAATCATGAGCATCCAGACTCTGTCGAAGTTCTGGAGGCCCTCTTGGAGTGAGGCCGGTGCGCTGACAAAGCCAATCGTGAGTGCGACTCCGATCGTTCCCGCAAATTGTCGCGCGGCTTGATGGGTGGCCGAGCCCACGCCGAAGCGGGTTGGCGGCAGCGATTGGGCCACCACGCTTGACAGCTGAGGAATGCAGATCGCAACACCGAATCCGGTGAAGAGCATCGAGGGAAGGTAATCAACGAGGTAGTTGGACTCGGCGCCAAGCAAGAGGATGCGAAGCGCTGATCCAGCCCCAGCTGGATACTTCTACGAGTGCCAGGGCCAGCAATGCAGCTGCGGTGGCCACCAGGATCACGCCTTGGGGTGCGGGCATGCTGACGGTGTAGGCGTTGAGGATCCACGAGAGTTGGGCTGGAGTGGCCGTGTTGTAGGTGTCATCGATCGATGGGAACGCAACAAACAGCGCAGTGGTGTCGAGAAAGACAGTGAGCACAGCCAAGCTCAAGAGAGGGAGCGTGCGCCGCGCGTGGGCGAATGGTGGATTCTGCTCATTCTCAGAGATCTGTTCCTGGGGGTCAACCGGTTTGATCAGATACAGAAGCGTCTGGGCATAGCACGCAACGTGCTGACAGCGCGCCTAGCGGCCCTCGTCGAGGCTGGCATGGTTGAGAAGTCGCTCTATCAGGACAACCCGGATCGTTTCGACTACCGGCTCACTGAGAAGGGCCGTGACCTCTGGCCGGTGATCGAAGCCATGCGTACGTGGGGCGATCGCTGGGCTGCACCCGATGGGCCTCCACTTGAGATGGTGCATACCTCATGTGGCCACCGGACCCATGCGCAGCAGGTGTGCGGCGAGTGCGGCGAGTCCGTGGCCGCTGGCTCGTTCCGCGCCCAGCCTGGTCCTGGGAGCTCTGCTCGCCAAGAATAACAGGCAGCGTCTGTGGTCAGAGCCGACATTTGCTCTGTGGAGGCGCGAGAATCACTGGATGCAGCCAGAATCGATAGCCACGTGGTCCGAAGTCGTCGATCGCACTCCGCTGGGTGCTCATGTCGCCGGAGTTGATCTTGTCGTCGTGCGGTTCGACGACAATCACTCGGTGATGTATGGACGGTGCCTGCACCGCGGTGCACTCATGGCCGATGGCAGTATCAGCGGCGAAAACCTTCTCTGTGGCCTGCACGGGTGGGACTATCAGTTCCGCACGGGTATCAGCCAGTACAACAACTCTGAACAGCTCTACAAGTTCTCGTCCTGGCTCGAGGACGGACAGCTCATGGTGGATGCCGACGAGGTGCTGGCCTGGGCTAAGGATCATCCACAACCGTTCAACCGGGATGCCTATCAGGGCATTTACCAGGACACCCATCCGATCCCAGATGAGCCAGCGGTGGGTTTCATTCGGCGTCTCGCCAACGAGGGTCTGTCGGTAATGGGGCACCACGGCCCCGTCGCGGCAATGGGAGTACCCCGAGGAGACTTGCCGCAGTGGGACGAAATCCAGTTCGTTACCGCTCAACTCGCGCGCAAACCTCAACTTGACGATGTGGCGATCGGTACCGCGGTCACCGTTGGACCCAACGCTGCCCGACCGTTACTGCTGGACATCCCGCTCTTCGTTTCAGATATGAGCTTCGGTGCGCTTTCTGAAGAAGCCAAGTTGTCCATGAGCCGAGGCGCTGAGCTGGCGGGAACGGGAATCTGTTCGGGCGAAGGTGGTATGTTGCCCGACGAACAAGCCAGCAACTCGCGTTACTTCTATGAGCTCG
Source organism: uncultured Acidimicrobiales bacterium (assembly GCA_964446225.1). Classification (GTDB taxonomy): domain Bacteria; phylum Actinomycetota; class Acidimicrobiia; order Acidimicrobiales; family Poriferisodalaceae; genus CAYUOD01. Next base: position 15,403 of record CAYUOD010000014.1, read on the forward strand.
CTTCGGCCAAGTTCGGTTGGTCGCTGGACAAAGTCAAGCTTGTTCAGGCGTTTCACTTCAAGCTCGGACAGGGTGCCAAGACCGGTACGGGCGGCCACCTTCCAGGTAGCAAGGTGATCGGGCGAATAGCCGAAGTACGCGGCCTGCAGGAGGGCCAGGATGCAATCTCACCAGCGACATTTGAAGACCTCACGTGCGAGGAGGACTTCACGCAGTTCGCGGCTGATGTCCGGGAGGCATCGGGAGGGATCCCCATTGGCGTAAAGCTCTCAGCGCAGCACATCGAAGCGGACATTGACTCAGCGCTGCGTATTGGCGTCGACTACATCATCCTGGATGGACGTGGCGGAGGCACGGGAGCAGCGCCAACGATCTTTCGTGACAATATCTCGGTGCCGACCATCCCAGCCCTAGCGCGGGCTCGCCGCCATCTGGACAGTTGTGGCCGCGGTGACGTCACCCTCATTGCAACCGGTGGCCTGCGCACGCATGCAGACTTTGCGAAGGCATTGGCTCTTGGCGCGGATGCGATCGCTGTGTCTAATGCAGCCATGCAGGCGATCGGGTGCATCGGGATGCGGGCCTGCAATACGAACAACTGCCCGGTCGGCATCGCAACACAGAAACCACATCTGCGCGACCGACTGCCGGTGGACGAGGCGGCCGAGCGTCTCGCGCGGTTCTTTGAGGCGTCGGTTCAGCTCATGTCAGTTATGGCGAGGGCCTGTGGACATGAACATCTGAGCGAATTCAGCGTCGACGATCTCACAACGTTTGATCGAGATATGGCTCATCTCACGGGAATCTCGTACGGCGGAGTGAAACTGTAGGGCCATGTGGGAGTCTGTGCGAGGTAGCCATTGAGTGTGGTCGATGCCCTAGTGGCTATTGCTGGATCTGATCCTGAGAGCGGGCGGGCGTTGGCGCGGGAGGCCGCGAGGGAAAGCCCGTCCAGCCTGCTGCCCAACGCGTTGGCCAACTACTTGGGCCGAGGCTCAACAGACGGCGTGTACTCCGAACCGTCTGGCTTCGCAGAGTTCATTGAGAACGGCGATAACCCTCGGCTCTATGAATGCACAATTGCGAGGCTCGCGGAGATTCACGCAGCGCTCAGGCCCGAGCGCGTGCTTGACATTGGTTGCGGAGATGGTCGTGTCACCGTTGGTGTGGTGCAGCAGGAATCTCAGGTGCATCTGCTGGAACCTTCGGCTGAGTTGCTGTTGATGGCACAGGGCCGATTCACCGAAAGCGGACAGGACGTGGTCGCTCATCAGTCTGAAGTCGGTGCGTTTCTCCGTGGTTTGGACGCAGAGGAGTCAGCCGAAGATTGGTCTCTGGTGCAATCCACCTATGCGATGCACACGCTGAGGCCAAGTGATCGCGTCGAGGTCCTCGCGCGTCTGAGGCAGCGCACCAACCGCTTCGTTTTCGTTGAGTTCGACGTACCGCATTTCGAGGACCGATCCCGCGACCATGCCGACTACGCCGCTGCACGGTATGAGCTGGGCCTGCGAGAGTATGCGGCTCATCCCAATGTTGTCAGTAACTTCTTGATGCCCGTTCTCGTAGGACAGTTTGATCCCACCAGGCAACGCCATACCTTCGAACAACCCATTGCGTTCTGGAGCGAGCAAATGCTGGATGCTGGCTGGTCGAGCGTGAGTTTTCGGACGATCGCCGATTACTGGTGGGCGCCAGCTGTTCTCGTTGAGGTTGTGAATCGCGACTAGGTGCGGCAGGATCAGGGCACATGGTTGAGTCGATTCTGGGGGAGCACGGTGAGTAAACGTTCGACATTTCGTGAAGGAGTGGAGGCGAACGATCTGGACGCGATGATGAGCGCGTTCGCTGACGATGCCGTTCTCTACAACCCGTTCTATAACCAGGCTTTCGAGGGCTCGGACCTGGTGCGTCTGGTTCTCGGAAATGTGATGGAAGTATTCGAGAACTTCACCTACGTGAGCGAACTTGCTGACGACCGCGACACGGTCGGTCTGATTTTCCGGGCCAAGGTTGGCGAGTATGACATCCAGGGTTTAGATCTTGTCCAGTTCAACGCGGACGATGAGATTGTGAAGTTCACCGTTATGGTGAGACCCGAGAAAGCTGCCACAGAGCTACACAGGCAAATGGTCGAGCGCATGACCCGGGCCCTGGACAGGAATTGACATGACAGACAGCGCCGTGTCGAGTCAGCCTGAGTGGGGACCTGTTCACACCGTCGACTACCACACCGCTGGCGAACCGTTTCGGATAGTTACGGCGGGGGTCGATATGCCCGAGGGCGCCACCGTTCTGGACCGCAGGACCTGGGCCCAGCAGTATCTTGATGAGGTGCGCAAGTTGCTCATCAACGAGCCTCGTGGCCACGCCGACATGTATGGCTGTTTCGTCACACAGCCCGACGACGCCGAGGGTGACCTGGGTGTCGTCTTTTTCCACAAGGACGGTTTCAGCACCGCCTGCGGTCATGGCACCATCGCACTCGTCACCTGGGCCATCGACTCGGGCCTGACACACCAGCGAGTTGGGGATGGCCGGTTCATTGTCGGCAGTGGCCCCCACAGCGCTGAGCGCGTCGTTGAAGTCATGGTCGACGCACCCTCTGGCAGGCTGCGAACCGAAGCGCACCTTGACGCAGATGGCCGCGTTGAACATGTGCGATTTTGGAATGTCGATGCGTTCGTGACGGCCGTGTCGGTGCCGGTGCCCACAGCACGAGGGGTTGTTCCCGTGGATGTCTCGTTTGGCGGGGCTTACTACGGATCAGTTGATCTTGAGGCTCTTGGACTTGCTCCTGAGGCTGACGATCTTGGCGAGCTGATCGGTCTCGCCCGTGAGATCAAGGCACATTTCTTTGAGCATGCGGCGGTGACCCACGCGGACGATGTACGTCTTTCAGGTATGTATGGTGTGATCTTCTTTCAGGATGTGGGCAAAGATCCGCTGCGGCAACGCAATGTGACCGTCTTCGCTGACGGGGAAGTTGACCGTTCGCCCTGTGGCTCGGGTACGTCGGCGCGCCTTGCCCTATTGCATCATCACGGGCAGATCGCGATCGGCCAGACGTTTCTGAACGAAGGAATCGCCGACGGTGTGTTCGATGCCCGTGTCGAGTCGGTGACCTCCAGCGGTGAGCTTGACGTAGGGGCAGGCCTCGATCTGATTGGTACTTCGGTGGCTGGCTCGGCCTACCGGACCGCCGAGACCCAGTTTGTGATGGATCCGCGTGACCCTTTGGGTATCGGCTTTCAGTTGCGTTAGCTAGGGGGCGACGATTGGGTCGAGATCGTCCTGGGGGGTGAAGGTGGCGCGCAAAGCGATCTGGCCTCCGCCGATCTCGTCGCTGAAGTCGAGGCTGGCGAGCACACCGTCTTCGAT
>CAYUOD010000015.1:0-18556 GCA_964446225.1 uncultured Acidimicrobiales bacterium
CCCGCTCGCAGCAGCCAAATTCCTCGAACTCTGGGGCAACTAGAACCACAAGCAAATATTCGCTTGGGCTGAACGCTTGTATCTACATGTAAGTATGCCGATGTGGCGAGCAGATAGCATCGGGAGTTGCCGCTGCTATCCAGCTCCTCCTCGGAAGGAATCGTGTGGAACTCAGAGACCTGCTTCTTGCACTGCGCAGGCACTGGCTTGTTGCTCTCATAGCCTTTGACATCAGTGTGGGCTTGGGGCTGGCAGCGGCCTATCTTCCGGCAGAGGTCTACGCGTCGTCGGCAACGGTGTTCGTGGAGCCCGGCGAGGCCGCATCAGTATCCCAGGCGAACTTCGTCGTCGTGGGCCTGGTCGAAGAGGCGCAGTCCCGCAGTCTGAAACTCAGCGTGGCCGATGAGGTGGCGCCTGAGTTCCGTGCCGAGCGTGTAAAGATCACTGCGACGGCGAACGGTTCGATTATTCGGGTGAGGGGCGAGGGCAACAACACGCTTGCGGTAGCCGACTGGACAAACGCCATCACCGCCGGACTCGTAGATTCCCGACCTTCGGATTCATTTATTCAGTTGCGACTTCTCGACTCCGCTTTACCGTCACGCAAGCCAGTCTCACCAAAGCCGGTACCCCTGTTGATCGCCTCGGTGCTGATGGGCATCATCGCCGCAGCCTTTGCGGCCATCATCTGGTCTCGAGCACGCGTCTCGCTTGATCGGGTACAGGACATCAGGCGTCGGCTCGGCACCGGCGTGTTGGGCGAAATCCCCACGATTCGTGAGCTACGAAAGGGGCGCCGCACGGTCATCGAGCTCCTGGATGAGGGCGACAGCGATCTTGTCGCGGCCTTTCAGCAACTCAGGACCAACATGTCCCTGCTTCCAAGCGCGGATGCTGATAAGCCCATAGCGATCGTGTCTCTGACCGCGGGTGAGGGCAAATCGACTGTTGCGGCGGGCATAGCTTGGTCCCTGGCGGCCACCGGTACTTCGGTAGTTCTCATCGATGCTGATCTCCGCCGCCCTCGGCTGCACACTGTGTTCAGTCTTCCAATGGATCGCGGGCTTGCTGACCTCACCCGTCTTGGACCGCGCGAAGTGCTGCAGCCAACGCGACGGCGCAATGTTTCCCTGATTGCCGCTGGGCTTCCGCAACGAAGCCCCGCGGACCTCATCCAGGATGTGCTGCCACGCGCCATTGCTGAATTCGGACCTACCGGCGAGAGGGTAATCGTGGACTCGCCGCCCATCGAAGGAGTGGCTGAGACCCCCTTTGTTGTTGGTTCGGTGCAAAGAGTCATCCTCGTCATGGACTCGTCCACGGTGAAAATGCAGGAGATCTCTGATGCGATGGAGCGACTCTCCGACACCGGTGCGGTCACGCTGGGTGTGGTTATCAACCGCGTGCGGAACAGGAAGTCCACCAGCCCATATGCCAAGGTGGCTGAGCACTCTTCTGAGCCCGAAAAGGCGAAGGTGACAACTGGACATCCAACCAGGAGCGTATAGCCGGTGGGGCTGGAGGTTCTCGTCCTGATTGCGCCAGCAATCATGCTTGGCGGACTGTTCTTTGGGTACCTTGTTCGCCTGGAACGCCAGGGACGAGCTCATATCGTGGTGCTCATCCTCATCGGGGTCGTACTGGTCGATGCCTTCTTCAACGGGTCTCAAGAGTCGGTGCCCGCTGGACTCTTCCGCCCTACAGCCGGTGGCCTCGACCTGAGACTGCCTGATCTCTTTATCCCTTTGGCACTCGCGGCCCGCTTGTTCTCAACACGAGGGTTTCGAACGTTGTCGGTACGATCCTTGCTATGGATGGTCTTTTTCGCGTGGTACGGAGTGGGCATTGTAAGCGGGATGCTGTTCAATAACCCCGTCGCTGAGGTCCTGTTTCAGAGCAAGGTAGTGCTCTGGATGGGCGGGGCGATGATCCTGGGCGCAGGTGTGCAGATGGCCGAGTTGGTCTCCTCGAAGGCCTACGTGCGAGCGGTTCAGGTGGCGGGAGGCGTAGCACTCATTCTTCTCGCGATGAAGCTCGGTGGATTCCAGTTCGCGCTGCGGCTCCCGGGTCTGAAACTGAACTCGATCGGGTCGTACACACCTGACGCCGCCACTGTGGGCGTCATGATTGGACTGCCCATGCTCCTGCTCGAACTTGCGCGCCCGGTGCGCCGCGTTGGAGTGGTGGTTCCATGTCTTGTGCTGATGATGATGCCGCTGGGCGCGAAACAGGGTGCTGCGCTTGTTGGCCTCGGCGCCTCGTTGGTGCTTGTTGTGCTCGTCCTTGTCGGTCCGGTGTGGAGAAGGAGGACACTGGTCCGGCCAGTCGAGGTAGTTCTGTTCGTGGCGGCAATTCTCGGTGTGGGCCTGTTTTCCGCGATCGCTTCCGGAGAGCAGGCTGAGATCACAGCGGCGTTCGAAGAGAACATTGATGACGCCTTGTTTGCTGACGTGCAGGCGCAAACCACGACGCGGCGTTATGAACTGTGGGACGAAGCCTTTGCTGAGATTTCGGAGCGCCCTGCCTTTGCCAGCGGTGTGGGTGTACGACTTACCCTCAACCAACCATGGCCCCGGGTGCCGAGGCTGGTATCCGCGCACAACATCTACGTTGATGTTGCGATTCGGCTCGGCCTGATCGGCTTCTTCTTCTTTGTTATCGCTCTGGTATCGAGCGTGGGGAGTGTAATCGCGGTGTGGAGACGATCGTCGAACGATCTGGTCGCTACCTTCATCCTCGGTGTCGGGATTGCCCTGGCAGGACTCGCTGCAAAGGGATTCGCGGAGTCAATCCTCGAGAAGTATCGGATAATTGTGATTGCTGGGGTATTCTTGGGCTTCGTGCTTGCCGCGGTGGGGGAGCTTGGCACAGAGGATCAGGATTCAGCGGTGAGCCAGTCCGAGAAGTCGATGCCGGTGAGCGCACTCAGATCCGCGACGTCAGAGCGGTAGAAGTCCTGCAGCCAGGCTCGGTCTTCGGGCGGTAGCGGTGGTTTTTCGAGTCCGCGTTGAAGCAGCTTACCGACGGACTTGTTCAGGCCGTCCGGCACTACGCCTCTGAGGATTGGCCGGAGTTTGTGGCGTGCCCGGTAGGCCAGCGCCACTGCACGATTCGACGGGATGCCGCTGACGTTATGTACCTCTGCTGACGCCTCCGACTCAAGCGGCTCAACGCCGAGGAAATTGTGGATTCTGGCGATGAGTTGTGGGGCTTCTGATTTGAGGCTGTCGAAGCGAAGAACCAGAAGTCGCTGACCGAACTGTTCCACGTAGGGCTGGATCTGAGCTGCGTAGCAGCCGGTTGAAAGGTAGCTACCGTGAGGCAGACTTGCGCGGGCCCTCCGCTCCTGGTCGGCGAGTGCTGCTGAAAACTGGGTCTCGGATTCGAGACCCAGTCGCCGATACATCAGGTAGTCAGAGTACGCGCGCTCAACCGGATTGCGAAGAATTGCGATGAGTCGCACGTCGGGTAACCCGTTCTTGATGCGCTCGCAGGTTCCGGGTGCGGTCATGTACTCGGGCGAGACCTCACCGAGAAGCTGCTTACTGCCTGCTGGCGCGAACATCTCAAGGTACTGCTGTTGGTTCACAACTGCCTGCGCACGCGCTGGACGTTCCGGATTCGCGCCGTCGGAGAAGGCCCAGAAGGACGGTTCCTTCGCCTCTGGGATATAGATGTCCGGGTGAGATCTGAGATGATGATGTAACGAACTCGTGCCACTTTTGTAGGCACCGATCACAAGAAAATCGGGCAGGCGCATCCATCCATCGTGACAGGCCATGGTGTGTTCATGCGACCTGTGTCAAAACGAATCAGTTACCCTTGGGTGTTCGTGCGCGTACTCATCATCGACGGATCCAACCGCGGAGGCATACTGCGTTATACGCGCCATCTTGTTGAGACGCTGGAGCGTGCGGATGTGGACGTTCAGTTCGTGACTGGAGCCGATGCCAGCCCAGGACTCGCGCCGTATCCCACGGCAATGTGGGGCGCGGAACTGCGCGATATGGGGACGCTGCGCCGAAAGGTGTTGCGCCTGACTTCGACAGTGCGGCGGGGTGTCGCGCTTATGCGCCTGTTGCGGGCCTGTAAGCCGGACATCGTGCACGTCCAGACGAGTCTCGCGTTCAGAGCTGACACGATGCTGGCTCCTCTGATCCGCCGAAGGGCCAAGCTGATTATCACTGTTCACGATGCCGAGCCACTTGAGGGCAGCGAGAAGGAACGGGCTGTCGAGGCCAGACGGTGGCGGACCGCTGACGCGCTCATTGTGCATTCTGAACGGGCAGCAGCCGCAGTTCGGGAGATCGTGGATGCTGATCGCCCGGTCGCCGTTGTGCCCGTGGACCAACTTGTCGAGTTCACCGGGGTCGCCGCGGCTGAAGCACGTCGGAGCCTTGGCCTCGGGGAGCAGCGGATTGTGCTTCTCATCGGTATCGTGCGCAACTACAAGGGTGTGCCATTACTGGGAAGTATGTGGCCATTGTTGCGAGGGCTGGATCCTGACGCAGAACTGCACGTTGTGGGAGAGATATCGGAGCATTCTGAAGACCTGACCCGGCTTGCCGACATGGAGGGAGTGTTTGTCCATGATGGTTGGCTTCCTGAAGAGTCCTTCGACCTCTGGGCCTCGGCAGCTGATGTGTGCGTTTTGCCATACGAGCGCGGGGTCCACTCGGGTGTGCTGCACAGAGTCGTCGCCAACCGTACTCATGTGCTGGTGTCGCCGTCTTTGGGTGAAGAGGCCGAACGGTATGAAGGTATCCCGGTCGTTGAACTTGTGCCTGAAGCCTGGGCGGAAGCTGTCCTAGCTTGTAGAGATGCGCCGCTACCCCTGCCGCCAGAACCCGGATTGATGGCCAGAGAAACGATCAAGTTCTACACGTCTGTGTGTCGCTGATGTCTGTTGAGCCACCACTCGTAAGCGTCGGCATGCCGCTGTACAACGCCGAGGAATACGTGGACGAGGCCATCGAGAGTCTGTTGGGTCAGACCTTCGAGGATTTTGAACTCGTGATCAGCGACAACGCATCTACAGATGGCACCGTCGAGCGGTGCCGCCAATGGGTGACCGAGGATTCACGCATTGTGCTCCTTGAGTCCGACACAAATCGCGGCGCCGCCTGGAATTACAACCGCACGGTCGAGGCGTCATCTGGTCGCTACTTTCGCTGGCAGGCCCACGACGATCGCTGCGCTAGCGACCACCTGCTGCGTTTGGTGGACTGTTTCTCAGAGGATTCAGAGATCGTCCTCGCCTATTCTCTCACTCGACTTATTGACGCGGACGGCGATGAGATTCGCCTCCTGCACGACAGCCTGGGCATTGCTTCCGATTCTGCTGCCCAGCGGTACCGCATGATGATCCGCAACCTCAAGGACTGCAATGCGGTGTTTGGACTGATTGACCGGTCAGTGCTCCTGAGCACTCAGATGATCGGTGCGTACGCAAGCTCAGACCGGGCTCTGTTGTACGAACTCGCATTGCGAGGTCGGTTTGGTGAGGTACCTGAGCATCTTTTTGAGCGCCGACGCCACCTCAAGTCGTCGCTCCGGGCCAGTCATTCGCGCAAGGCTCTTGAGAGCTGGTTCGATACCAGTGCAAGGCGGGGTTCGATGTTTCCCAGCCTGCGACTTTTTGGCCGGCATGCGCAGAATCTCCGGTCGGCTCCGCTGACGAAGCGTGAGCGAGCTGAGTGTGGGTTCGTGCTTGCCACCGAGTGGCCGATCGCCCAGGCCAAAGCAACGCGGCATCGGTGGCGTCGCGAATGGCGCGCTCGGCGCAATCAGGAAGTGGCGTTGTGAGTGGCACAGCGAGCGAGACTGAAGCGACATCTGACAGGAAACAGGTCGTAGACGGAGCACGCTGGGTTGCGGTATCGGAGGTCTTCCGTCAGATCTTTCGCGTCGTCGTTGCCTTGTTCGTGGCGCGCTGGCTCGGGCCCGACGAATATGGGCTTGCGGCCATAGCGATATTGATCAATCTGTTTCTGGAGACTGCGAGGGATCTGGGTACTGGTGAAGCGATCGTGCAGGCCAAGGACATTGGCGATGAGGAATTCAGCACCCTGTTCTGGCTGAACGTGTTCGTGGGTGCTGTCCTTTTTGTTCTGACATACCTGCTGGCACCGTTCATAGCGGAACTCTTTAACGAACCGTCTGCTGTTGACCTGATCCGCGTTGCGAGTACAGCGATTCTGTTCGCCGGCGTGGGGATTGTGCCGCGGGCATTGTTGCGGCGGCGGCTGCAGTTTCGCTCAGTCGCGGGCATCAACCTCTTCTCGGCGCTCGTAAACGGCTCGGTCGCACTCGTGCTCGCGTCTCAGGGGGCCGGGGCCTGGTCCATTGCCTATTCGACGTTGGTCAGTGCGGCGCTGACTTCGGCGGCCTACATGGCCGTCTGCAGGTGGCGGCCGTTCTTGAGTTTCCGGTGGCGCCACGTGGGTCAGGTCGCGAAGTTCAGCCTCAACCTGTCTGCCTACCGACTCGTACAGTTTTTTACCGCCCATGGCGACAAGGTGATTGTTGCTGCGGTTTACACACCGGCCGATCTGGGCAGCTACAACCTCGCGAATCGGGTGATTCGGAATCCGATGGCTGTCACCCAGGTCTCATTCACGACGGTGATCTTTCCCGCCTTATCGCGATTTCAGGATGACAACCCACGTGTGGGTGCGGCCTACCTGCGCGGAGTGGGAGTGGTCTCTGCGGTGATCTTCCCGATTGTGGCCATGGTGATCGCGCTGGCCTACCCGCTTGTGAGTTTTGTACTCGGCGAAGAGTGGTTGTCTGCGGTGCCGATTATCGGGATTATCGCCCTTGTCGGAGCGATCCAGTCAATGACCTTGACCACTGGGACGCTGTTCCGCGTAAAGGGACGCACAGACCTTCTGCTCCGGTTCGGCCTGGTGGCGAGTCCCGTGACGCTGCTCGCGTACTGGCTTGGTGCCAAAGTAAGCGTCGTCGGGGTGGCTTGGGGTTACCTTGCATCGATTGTGTTGCTCTTTTACCCACTCTTTCGCCTGTCCCTTGGTCTTATCGACATGCGAATTGGGCGCCTCTTCCAGCGCATAGTTCCGGTTGCGTTGGTTGCTCTTGTCACCGGAGGAGTCATCTACGGAGTTCGGCGTCTTCTCGAGAACGCAGGGAGCTCGGAGTTGGTCGTTCTTGCCGTAGCGTCTGTGGTGGGTGGAGTTGTGTATCTGTTCCTGGCCGGCCTGGTGGGGCTGCGCGCAATTCAGGATCTCTTTTCCGACCTGGTCCCACCGTCCCTGGTGCGTGGCCCATTGCGTCGCCTGCAGAGGCCCGCCAAGGACCCAGCAGGGGAGGTAACTTCGTGAAACGCCCGGTGTTCATAATCGGCCAGATGCAGAGAACCGGCACGAACTATCTCAGTGACCTCGTCACAGCGCACCCTGACGCTTGTTCGTTCGCTCCGGTTATGGAAGATCATCTTCTGGAACGGGCCTCGTTGCTGAAGGGGTATGCAGAAGTTGTTGCCAGGAGTTGGACTGCGGGTTGGAATGTTCCCGACCATGAGCAAGCGCGGCTCACGACATCACTTGTCCGGGGCCTGAGCGACTTCGTTGCTGGGCGCGACGAATCGCGCCATGTCGTGACGAAGATGCCCACCTCTGAGGGACTTGATATGGGGGAGTATCTTCTGGGATCGGCAACGCTGCTTGTGCTGGTGCGAGATGGTCGTGATGTTTCTGAGTCGATTCACAGGAGTTTCGACTGGAGTTATGAGCGCGCAATGAGAACGTGGGCGCGCTCAGCCAGCCAGGTTGCAGCGTTTCATGCCGTGAGTTCTGGCATCGCGAACTACCGGCTTGTGCGCTATGAGGATCTCGTCGAGCGTCCCCATGATGCAGTCTCAGAGATCCTCACAACATGTGGTCTTGACCCCTCCACATACGACTTTTCCGCTATCGATCGAATGCCGGTTCGTGGCTCCTCCACGCTGCGCAGCGATGGCGAGTCCGTGCACTGGGGTGCGCAGCATCGTGGGGACGAGTTCGCGCCGCTCGATCGCGCTGGGTCTTGGGATGAGGCACTGCATGAGCGTTTCTCGGTACTCGCTGGCGCTGCTTCGCGATCTCTGGGCTATCCATGCGCGGTCGTGTCACGGCGATCGATTGCGGCAGATCTCAGCTACAGGTCAGAACGGGTCTATTATTGGGGACGAAAAGGAATACGCTCTGCGGGTGGAGCGCTGCTTCGTCGAGTGCGTCGTATGACTCAGTCAATACATGAAGATCGTTCATGACAAGCGCCTTTTGGCCGAACATAACTGTAGATGCGCCCTTGGGCGCGTGACCTAACGAGCACCTCACGGGCCGTGACGATCGATCTACCCAGACATCGGTAGAGACTGTTACGACTTGCGTCGCGCATTAAAGACTTTGAAGAGGGTGACCATGAAGGTTGGAATACTGGCAGGCGGGCTAGGCACACGGCTCGCTGAAGAAACTGAGATCCGTCCTAAGCCGATGGTTGAGATCGGCGGCATGCCAATCATCTGGCACATCATGAAGTACTACGAGCATTTTGGTCACACCGATTTCTCTGTGGCACTCGGCTACAAGGGCGAGTTCATCAAGCGCTGGTTCAGCGACCATGCAACGATGACTACCTCTATGAACGTGGACTTTGCCTCTGGGAAAGTCACCCCGCTGGACTCGGGTAACGACCACAGGCTCAACTGGAACGTGAATCTCGTGGAGACGGGCGCGGACACGGCAACCGGCGGTCGCATCAAGCAGCTTCAGCCATACATTGGCGACGAGACCTGCATGGTGACATGGGGCGACGGAGTCGCCGATGTTGACCTGCACGCGCTGCTCGAGTTCCATAAGTCTCACGGCAAGATCGCAACACTCACCGCGGCCCGGCCGCCCGCAAGGTTTGGACATCTCGCATTCGAGGGGGACCGCATCGTCGAGTTCAACGAGAAGCCCCAGACGGGCGAGGGTTGGATCAACGGAGCTTTCTTCGTATTCGAGCCGGCACTTTTCGACTACATCGAAGGCGATGACACACAGTTCGAGCGCGAGCCGCTAGAGCAGCTGGCCAAGGACGGCGAGTTGATGGCCTACCGCCACTACGACTTCTGGCAGTGCATGGACACCATCCGCGATAAGAAGCGACTCGAAGAACTGTGGGCGGGAAGCGCCCCCTGGAAGGTGTGGTGATCACCGTGCGAGTGCATGAATCTAGTAGGGAGATAGCTAACCGATGAAGGTAATGGTCACTGGCCACGATGGCTACATCGGCACCGTACTTGTGCCTTTGTTTCAAGAGGCAGGCCACGAGGTCGTCGGTCTTGATAGTCAGCTTTTTGACGGCTGCGAGTTTGGCGACTCACAGAATGTGCTGGAATCGATTCGCATCGATGTGAGAGACATCAACGCCGAGATGCTCGAAGGCTTCGACGCCGTTGTGCACCTCGCTGCGATCTCGAACGATCCTCTCGGCGATCTGAATCCGGAATGCACCTACGACATCAATCACCGTGCCACGATCAAAGTTGCAGAGGCGGCGAAGCAGGCAGGCGTTGAACGCTTTCTGTATTCCTCATCGTGCAGTTTGTACGGCCGCCACGGCGATTCGTTTCTGACGGAGTCAGCGGAGTTCAATCCCGTGACGCCATACGGCGAGTCGAAGGTCTTCTCTGAGCGTGACCTCTCGGCCATGGCCGACGATTCGTTCAGTCCCACCTACCTGCGGAACGCGACCGCCTACGGCACCAGTCCCCGCTTGCGTGGCGACCTTGTGGTGAACAACCTCACGGGGTTCGCGGTAACTACGGGCGAAGTGTATTTGAAGAGCGACGGTTCCTCGTGGAGGCCGCTGGTACACATCGCGGATATCTCCCGGGCATTCCTGGCACTCATGGAAGCACCTCGTGATCTGGTGCACGATGAGCCGTTCAATGTTGGTTCAACCGCTGAGAACTATCGCATCAGCGACGTTGCAAAACTGGTTGAAGAGATCGTGCCGAACTCCAAGCTGACCATGAGCAAAGAGGCATTCAACGACGAGCGCAACTACCGGGTGAACTGCGACAAACTGGCGAACGGGCTTCCTGGTGGGTTCGAGTTGGAGTGGGATGTGCGCAGGGGCATCGAGGATCTCCTCGAGCAGTACCTGCGCTTCGGGCTCACGCTTGATCAGCTCGAAGGCTCGCGCTTCATGCGCGTCCGTACGATCGGTGAGCTCCTGGAGTCAGAGCGACTCACCTCCGATCTCCGCTGGAGCAACACAGTGGGACAGAGCTGATGCGTCGCGATACCTGCCGCGTGAGCGACAGCCAGGACCTCAAGGTCTTCTTGGATCTTGGCATTACGCCGCTGGCCGATGCCCTGGTGACTGAGGCTGCGCTGTCGGAAGCTGAAGAAACATTTCCACTAGAGGTCGCGTTTTGCGAAGAGTCGAAGCTGGTCCAGATTCTTGAGAATGTTGAGGCGAAGAAGCTCTTCGTCGACAACTATCTCTATTTTTCGTCGTTTTCAGATGCGCTGCTGAGCCACAGCCGTGAGCATGCCCTGGGACTCATTGCAAGCAGCGGGCTCGACGAGAACTCTCTCGTTGTCGAGTTGGCGAGTAACGACGGCTACCTCCTCAAGAACTTTGTCGAGGCCGGCGTGCCGGTACTGGGTATTGATCCTGCTCCTAATCAGGCTCGCATCGCTAACGAGGCCGGCGTCCCCACGCTTGCCGAGTTCTTCGGAATTGAGCTGGCGCAGCGACTGGTAAGCGAAGGCAAGAGGGCAGACGTCATCATCGCGAACAACGTGATGGCCCATGTGCCTGACCTCAACGACTTTGTGGGCGGCATGAAACTGCTGCTGGCAAATGATGGTGTCATCACCGTCGAGAACCCTTACGTGCGTGACCTCATCGATCACTGCGAGTTCGACACGATCTACCACGAGCACGTCGTCTACTGGTCGTGTGCTTCTGTGGACTACCTGATGCGCAAGCACGGGCTGTGGCTCAATGACGTCACCTACTTTCCTGAGCTGCACGGTGGAACGCTGCGTTACACGATTGGCCATATAGAGAATCGCAGTGACGAGATTCTGCGCTATCTCGAGAACGAGCATGCGATTGGCCTGGACAGTTACAGCTACTACGAGGCGTTTGCTGGCCGTGTCAAAGATGTGAAGGCTGATCTGTTGGAGCTGCTCCGCGGTCTGAAAGCAGAAGGCAAAACGATCGCGGCTTACGGCGCTGCCGCCAAGGGCGCCACAATGGTCAACTATGTGGGTATCACCACCGACCTTGTGGACTTTGTGGTGGACCGCAACGTGCACAAGATCGGCCACTACATGCCCGGCACGCGTCAACCCATCAAGGATGTGGCGGCGTTGCTCGACGAACAGCCCGACTACGTCTTGTTGCTGGCATGGAACTTCAAGGACGAGATCATGGCCCAGCAGGCTGAGTACATCGCCCGGGGCGGCAAGTTCATCGTCCCGATTCCCTCTCCGGAGATACTTTCATGAGTGCCCCGCTTACGAGCTGCCCAGCCTGCCTTGGCTCAGATCTCCTTATTACGCACCGAGAGTCTTCGATCCCCACGAACAGCTGTCTGTTGCTGCCGAGCCTCGAGGAAGCGGCCGGCTACCCTCGGGGTGATCTCGCTCTGACGGTCTGTAAGTCATGTGGATTCGTATTCAACAGTGACTTTGATGTCAGCCTCAGTGAGTACTCGGCCAGGTACGAGGAGACGCAGGGCTACTCAGCCCGCTTCGTCGAGTTCGCGCGCGACCTGGCCAAGCGCTGGGTGCAGAAGTATTCGCTCGAAGACAAGAGCGTCATCGAGATCGGCTGCGGCTCGATGGGTGAGTTCCTGCAGTTCATGGTCGAAGGCGGAGCTGGTCACGCGATCGGCATTGACCCAGCGCTGAACGTTGAGCGTATTGAGGTGGACAATCCGGATTCATTTACGTGGATCCCTGACTTCTATTCAGAGAAGTATGCGGACCTTCAGGCCGACGCCGTTGTGTGCAGACACACCCTTGAGCACATCCAGCCGGTTCGAGAGTTCATGGAGATGGTGCGCCGTGCCATCGGTGACCGTCCCGAGACGATCGTGCTGTTCGAACTTCCTGATGTGCGTAGGGTGCTGGACGAGGTGGCGTTTTGGGACGTCTACTACGAGCACTGTTCGTACTTCAGCCTTGGCTCGCTTGCACGGCTCTTCCGTGAGACCGGTTTTGAGGTGTTACACCTTGAGATGGACTACGACGACCAGTACCTGCTCATTGAGGCCCGCCCGTCCGCTGTGCCGGTGCCCGGGAATGTCTTCGACGTTGAGGACGACATCGATTCGCTGGTGGCGCTCACTGAATCTTTCGGTGTTGGCTACACCAAGATCCTTGACCGTTGGCGCACCGAGATAGCTGAGGTCGCTACGACGGGTGCTGAGACGGTGATCTGGGGAGCCGGATCCAAGGGTGTCTCGTTCCTTACGAATCTGGGCAGCGATCTCGTATCTGCTGCAGTAGATATCAATCCGGTGAAGCGCGGAATGTACATGGCCGGTACCGGCCACGAGATCATCTCACCAGAGGATCTTGTTGGCAGAAATCTGGGTCTTGTGATCGTCATGAATCCGATCTACCTGGAGGAGATCCAGGCGGACCTGGATCGATTGAGTCTCGACGCAAAAGTTCTCGGCGTATAGGTCTCGCAATGCCGTCGCCTGTCGTTTTGAACAGCATCAGCATCTGCATAATCACGTTCAAACGGCCGAAGAGTCTGCGTCGTACGCTTGAGGGATTGGCGAAGCTGGACGTACCTGAGGACATCGAGTGTCGCGTCGTTGTGGTCGACAACGAAGCCCAGGGTCACGTCGTTGATGCCGTGGCTGAACTCAGCGCGCTGATTCCTTTTCCCCTGACCGCAGTGGAAGAGCCTGCGCGGGGTATCCCCTTTGCACGCAATCGTGCAGTTGCTGAGGCCGCTGGCTCCGCTGCGATCGTGTGGCTGGATGACGACGAGGTGCCCCGGTTTGACTGGCTTGTCGCGTTGGTCGAGGCACAACGGCGGGTATCGGCCGACATTGTGCAGGGACCTTCGGAGCCTGTATTCGAAGGTGAGGTCCCTCAATGGGTGCTCGACGGAGGCTTTTTTGAACGCCGCAAGGTGTCTCATCTGAGCGTCGTGGGCCGGCCCTGGCTGCGCACCTCCGGGGTGCTTGTTCTGTCAGAGGTGTTCTCGGTCTCGTCGCCACCATTCAATGAGTCCATGAGATACACCGGTGGTACAGACACCTTGTTCTTTGGTCAGGCTCTCGCGGCGGGCTTTTCTGCAGTGTGGGCGGCCGACGCGGTTGTTGACGAATACGTGCCTGCGTCGCGTGCGAATGTGCGCTGGCTGCTGCGCCGGTCTTACCGAGTGGGCTGCGTGCGTTCGCAGCTGCTCGTAGACAGTGGAGCCACGCTTCCCCGTCGACTCAAGCGCGCTGTCACAGGCGTGCAAGAGCTGTCTAGGATGTTTCCTGCTCTCCTCAGAGCCCGGACAGCTGGGAAGGCCGGTCTTGTGAAGTCGGCCCAGCCAGTTGCGCAGGCGTGTGGTACCTGGAGCGGTCTGCTCGGCCGCACCTCAAATGAGTACAGAGAGACACATGGACACTAAGAGTGAGATCTGTACTGGATATGTGAGACGAAGAGTGATAGTTTTCCCGGACGGGATTGCGGTGGCGGACTACATATTGCCCCCAAAGAACACAAGTCTGAAAGATCTTTAGGTATGTCAGGTAGTGGAATGAAAATACGGTCACGCTCAAGAACTATCGCTGCGGTTTTGGCGATGGCCCTGTTGGTGCAACAGTTCGCAACACAACAAGACACCGCAACAGCGGGCATCTACGAGGAGGCCTCTGCCACCGCGTACGAAGAGGTGTGGGTTCCTCACAGCTCCTACAAGGGACGTCTGCTGGACGATACCGATGCGGCCTATGTTCCAGGTGGCGCCGCCTGCCAGTGGATTACCCCTGGCGGTGGTGAGTACTACATTGAGCCAGAGCAGGGCTGCGATGCGGTAATGGCGTTCACTCTTCCGGCGAATCTCGGTTCAGCGACCAAGGTCGACATGTTTCTCGATCTCTGGCGCGGCCACGACAACTCCGGCACCATCCAGTACAAGTTCAACAACGATTCCTCATGGACAACGGTCAGCCCGAGCTTTGACTGGAGCCGCTCCACGAAGCTCATCACGCTTGACATGTCCCGCCTTGATCCTGGCGCCAACACAATGAAAGTTCGGGCCAAATCGGCAACCCGCAAGTTCCACGTCAACGATGTCGCGTTCCGTATCTATGGTCTGGCGGGTTCCTACCCCTCTGGTGCCGGCCTCACCACGGTGAGCGCTGGTGGCGCCAACTACGCTGCGAACTCCTCAGCAACGCTGGATCTCTCAGCTTCAGAACAGATCACGCTTACCGCGACCGTCGCTAACGCGGACGCTGTTGAGTTCATTGCCTACTACGACGGCTTTGACGAGAACAATGACGGTGACCGCACCGACTGGCACGCGTTCAGTCACAACAACTGCAACGACGGCACCGGCTCGAATACCGGTGTGCGTCCCTCTGACTGTCAGCGCACCTTCGGCGACACTGATCCTGTATCGGCAACGATGGGTAACGCGGGCACTGATCTCAACGATGGCGACGACACCTACAGCGTCACGTGGGACACCTCGTTCATCGCGAGCCAGTCCGGAGTGAAGTTCAAGGTCCGGGCGATTGACGCATCCGGCAACAAGCGTGAGATCGTCGATGCCCTTGGTGGCGAGTCGGCCAATTACACGCTCGATCGTGGTTCTGAGGTCGTCGAGTACTTCACCTCGTCAAGTTTCTCAGACGGCGGTCTGTGTCAGAGCAGAGAAAAGGACGGCAACGGCGACACGATCTGCAAGAAGCCGACCGAGTACTCGGTAAGTCTCACTCTGCCAGCCGATATCTCTGACATCACCTCGGCGACGCTGCTCGGCAACTTCTGGCAGGCCCCGTTCGTCACCGTGAACTCAGGTGCCAAGCGTGTGGCCTTCGACAACAACACCAGCGTGTGGACCACCTCCGAACTCACGATTCCTGTGAGCGAACTGCAGCCCGGCGTCAATACCATCAAGTACGAGTACAACCCGGCACGGATTGCCTACGGACAGTTCATTGAGAACCCCGGTCCGATGCTCGTCGTGCGCCGCCCGAATGCGCCGCGCATAACAACGCAGCCGCAGAGCATGGCTGCCCTCACGGGTCAAACCGCAAACTTCTCGGTCGCGGCGACCGGCTCTGGTCTGAGCTACCAGTGGCGTGAAAATGGCGCAGCAATGGGCGGCGAGACTGCGTCGACTCTTTCGGTGACAGCGTCCAACACCCCAGGTGACACGTCTTACAGCGTGATTGTCTCGGCCGGTGGAACAGATGAGACGAGTGAAGACGCGATCCTCTCAGTCGTCGATGTTCCGCTCACTTCTGATCAGTTCGATAGCACGACAAAGAAGCCTTTCTGGGCAGAGAACACCTACCAGAACAGAGGCGACTTCGATTACACCGGTGAGCAACTGATTATCACCGTGCCAGAGAGCAACGTAGATCTGCAGCCATGGACCAGCGGAAACCGCGCACCCACACTCGTGCAGACCGCGTTGAACACTGACATGGACCTCATCATGGGGATTGAGAATCTGCCGCTGGTGCGTTACCAGCTGGCCGGAGCAGTAGTTGCCGGAGTGGGCAACGAGTTCCTGCGTTTCGACATCTTTAATGACGGCACGCCCGACAAGTTGAAGGTGCATCGCAACTTCTTCTCGAACGGGTCGGTCGGCGACAGCAAGTCTGTTGAGATTGATCGCCCACCTGGCAACAAGGTGCAGTTGCGCATCTCCCGAGTGGGCGATAACTGGAAGGTCTACACATCCGCCGATGGCGCGACCTGGAACGCGATTCCGGGTCTTGACTGGACGCGGGCGATCACGGTTGATCAGGTCGGACCATTCGCGGGCAACGTGAAGCCGAATGCCGGTGCACTTGCTCCGGCCTACTCCGCGGTCTTCGACTATTTCTTTGCTGAGCTCGGCGACACCGAAGGAGCTGAGAACGACAGTATCGATCCGGTTATCTCCTTCACCAAGGCCGCCGATCTGGTCGTGGGTCCAACGGCGATGAACATCGACTGGAGTAGCGCCGAGCCAACCGTGAGCCACGTTGAGTGGCGCAAGTCCGGTACCGGGTCGACCTACCCCAATGATGAAGGAACCGGTGCTCTGGGCAAGAGCGAGGCTGCTGTGGTTTCCGGCCTTGAGGTCAACACCTCTTACGACTTCAAGATCACTGCCATTGACCACAACGGCAATACCGACACCAAGACCTTCTCAGCTACAACCAGTGCTGCGGGTACCGGCGCCACGATCTTTGATGCGTGGTACACCGACTCACAGAGCTTTGGCCTGCTGGGCAATCCTCAGCGCTGGGTCAATATCGTCGGCAACGTGAGTGACGCACAGGGCATCACGAAGCTCGAATACAACGTGAATGGCGGCCCGTACAAGACCCTGAACGTTGGTCCTGACGATCGACGTCTGCCGGGTATTGGCGACTTCAACGCCGACATCCTCGGTTCAACTCTTGGTGTCGGGAGCAACACGATCAAACTTCGGGCAACCGACGGGCAGGGCAACAAGTCCACCTATGACATCCAGGTGCAGTGGGGTGACACCGCCGTCTGGGATCTGCCTTATGCAGTTGACTGGGGCGGCATCAACTCACCAACTGATGGCCTGCAGATTATTGACGGCAACTGGGTGCTCGAGAACGACACCGTTACGCTTGGCAACCTGGACGTCGGCTACGACCGTCTCGCTGTCATCGGTGACGCAACCTGGGGTAGCTACGAAGCCCTCGTGCCAGTCACAGTGAACGCGATTGCTCCTGATGGAGGCAACGATCCGAAGAGCTTCGGACCCGGTGTCGGCGTCATGATGCATTGGAACGGACACAACGACGATCCCAGCGTTTCCGGAGAGCAGCCGTTGTTCGGTTTCAAACCGGACGGGGTGAATCCGACTCCGCTGGGCTCAATTCTCTGGTGGCGTGACCCCGCGAACGCGAACAAGCCCACCGGGCTTCAGGTCACTGACAACAGGGCTGTAACGCAGGTCAGTGACACCAGCTTCAACCTTGAACTGGGTACGCAGTACCTGATTCGCACCCGTGCCGAGGTGAAGGCCACCGGCGTGACCTATTCGATGAAGATGTGGAAAGCATCGACGACGGAACCGTCCGGCTGGACACTTACCTACACTGCTGGCAAAGATGACTTCGAGCCACAGAGTGGTGCGCTCATCCTGGTGTCCCACGAAGTGGACGCAAGCTACGGCAGCGTTATCGTGACGCCAGCCGGCGCGAGCAAAGCCGCGGCACCGACCTTCTCGGTTGCTTCGGGCATTGTGGATGTTGACGACGAAATTTCGCTGTCCTCGGCCACACCTGGCGCGACGATCTACTACACGGTCGACGGTTCGGAGCCTTCACCGCTCTCAGCCAAGTACACCGGTCCCTTCGTGGCGACCTCAGACCTCAGCGTGAAGGCAATTGCCTACGCCGACGAGTTTGATCCGTCTAACGTGGCAAGCGCCTCCTACACCGTGAACCTCGCACCCGAGGTGACCACGGGAGCAGCGGTAACTGTTGAAGTCAACAAGACCGCAGCGTTGAAGTCCACCGTCACTGACGACGGAGTGACTGGGTCGCTCTCACTGAAGTGGACCAAGAAGAGCGGACCAGGCAATGTCAGCTTCAGCTCTTCAACATCGGCCAACACGAACGCCACCTTCTCAGCAGTTGGTACCTATGTCGTCGAGATGACCGCCAATGACGGTCGCCTCATCGACTCGGCCCCGCTCTCAGTAGTGGTAAGTGCTACAACACCTCCTGCGGTGACGCAGCAGGGTTACTGGATGCTTGAAGCAGATGGTGACATCTACGGCTTCGGTGACTCGGCCGCCTTCTCCACTCTTGGTCTCAGCGGCAGAACAGCTGTTGGCTTTGATGCCTCAGCGGACGGCAATGCGCTGTGGCTCCTGGACAGTGCTGGCCAGATACATGTGCGTGGAACTGCGAAGCACTTCGGCAATGTCGACCTTGGCTCCCTGGCTGCCGGCGAGACGGTGGCAAGTATCTCGGCGACTCCGTCGGGCAATGGCTACTGGGTCTTCACCGATCGGGGTCGTGCGTTGACGTTTGGTAACGCCAGCCACTTCAGTGACCTGCCAACGCTCGGAATTAGTCCTGTTGGACCGGTAGTAGCTTCGGCTCCGACTCCGTCGGGCAATGGCTACTACATGTTGGGATCCGATGGTGGTGTGTTCGCCTTCGGTGACGCACAGTTTGTGGGTTCCATTCCTGAGGTGCTACCGCCGGGTGCGCTGGCCTGTCCGATTGTCGGACTGGTGCCGGTGCCTGCGGGAGACGGGTACTGGATGGTCGCCTGTGACGGCGGCGTGTTCGCCTTTGGCAATGCACCGTTTGTCGGGTCAATCC
>CAYUOD010000016.1:0-14504 GCA_964446225.1 uncultured Acidimicrobiales bacterium
GATTCGTGGGCATGATCACGGTCGGACTGCTGTTCAGCTACCGCCACCAACTCGCACACCGGGTGTACCTGCTCTACGGTTTTGGCGGGCTCTTCCTCATGGGACTCGGCATTCGGGCCATGTTGAAGGCACCGGTCGTCTAGCTGGCGTGCTCCTCGCGCAGGATGCGCTTGAGCGCCTTGCCCGTGGGATTGCGTGGGATCTCCTCAACAAACACGACACCCCTTGGTAACTTGAAGCGAGCCATCTTGTCGTTGCAGAAGTCGAGCACATCTTGTTCGGTGAGCGAAGGATCAGACTTCACTATGCAGGCCAGGGGAATCTCGCCCCAGCGCTCGTCTGGCTTGGCGATCACGGCCACGTCCCCGACAGAGTCGTGGCCCAGGATGACGTTCTCCAGCTCGGCTGGGTAGATGTTCTCGCCGCCGGAGATGATCATGTCCTTTATACGATCCTGGATGTAGATGAAACCTTCCTCGTCCTGAATCGCAATGTCGCCCGTGTGGAGCCAACCGTTTCGAATAGTTTCGGCAGTAGCTTCTTCTCTGTTCCAGTAGCCGACCATGAGGTGGCGTCCTGACACCAGGATTTCCCCAGGTTCATCCGCTTCGCATAGTTCGCCCTCGGCGTTGATGACCTTCACGCTCGTATGGAAGAAAGCCTGACCGGTGGATCCGGCCTTGCGGATGGCATCTGCTGGTCCGATGAGACAGGCGGGTCCGCAGGTTTCGGTGAGTCCGTAGACCTGATGGATCTCGACTCCGAGTTGTACGTAGGCCTCGATGAGGTTCACCGGAACGGGTGCTGCTCCGCTCATGCACCAGCGCAGCGTGCTGACATCGTGCTTGTTCTCGTCGTAGACGCTCAGCATGACGTTCAGCATTGCGGGTACAAGCAGCGTGTTCGTGATCTTCTCTGAGACGATGACCTCCCAGGTCTGAGTTGGGTCGAACATTCGAGCAAGGACCGGGGTTGCGCCTTGATAGACAGCCATGATGGTTGGCGCCAATGCGCCGACGTGAAACAGGGGCAGTGAGATCAGGAAACGGTCGTTGAGGTGCACGTCAGCGGTGGCCCCCATTGTGGCGGCCGCCCAGATCGTGGAGTTGTGGGTGTGCATCGCGCCCTTGGGGAGCCCGGTCGTGCCCGAGGTGTACATGATGAAAAGCAGATCATCGTCGGATGCGACAATTTCCGGCTCGGCGGTTGAGCATTCGGCCTGGATCGTGGCATAGCTCAGGGTGAAGTCGGGCCGCTCGTCGCCACCGATCTGGATCCAGGTGGTGATGTCGGTACCTTCAGAGCCGCGTTCGTGGAGCGCGGTGACCGGGGCGGTGAACTCCGGGGTGTACAGCAGTGTCTTGGCGCCCGCATCCTTGAGGATAAACGAGAGTTCGTCGGGCACGAGACGAACATTGAGGGGCACGCCTACGGCTCCGATCTTGCCCAGAGCGAAGAATGTCTCGACGAACTCGCTGCAGTTGAGCGCAAGTAGTGCGACACGGTCGCCCTTGCTGATGCCCTGAGCGCTGAGAGCGTGGGCGATCTGGTTACTGCGCTCGTTCAGTGCCTTATATGAGAACGTGCGCCCCGTAGCGATATCCACGACACCGTCCATGTCGGGATTGAGCATTGCGCGTTTGGTGAGAAAGAGCCCCAGATTGTTTTCCATGTACCACTGTGACAGACGTCATAGGGCGGTCACAATGGCTAGCGCAGAAATTCTCCTAGAGGTGCACGACCTGGCAGGTCAGCGTGCGGGTCAGCCCGTCGAGCATCTGCACCTTTGACACGACCATGCGGCCCAGTTCGTCCACGTCGTTTGCACTCGCAACGGCAATGACGTCGTAAGGGCCAATGACATCTTCGGCCGAGTCGATACCGGGAATCTTCCGGATTGCCTCGGCCACGTCAGCGGCCTTTCCGACCTCGGTCTGTACAAGTATGAAGGCCTTGACCTGCATATGTAGCCCCTCTCGGACGGTCGCACCCCACATGAGTGCGACACATCCGCGCAGTCTACTTGTGGCTAATGGAAACCTTGCGAGCTTGTGCTTTTTCAGCAATGGGGAGGCTCACTTCGAGTACGCCATTGGAAAGCGTGGCGCTGAGCATCTCTGTGTCGAGGGTTTCGCCCAAGAGGAGCTGACGGGTGAGTTTGCCAGTGCGGCGCTCGCGGATGAGGAACTCGGCCTCGTCGTCGGTGGAGCGCTCAGCGGTCAGGGTGAGCGTGTCCTTTTCGACGGTGAGGTCTACGTCTTCGAGCGTGACGCCGGGGACATCGAAGCGGATGCGAATCTCGTCGTCGTTGCGGACTGCGTCAAAGGGAATTGATCCGGACCGGGGGGTCGTCGAGTCACTGGTGCGATCCAGGTCGCGGAATGGGTCAAAACGAAGAAGCATGGTGTACCTTTCTTGTCTCCCGCAGATCATCTGATAGGAGTAGTCGTAGACTTACATACTTCACTATAGAGGAAAGTTGATGTACTACCACTCAACTTCGGTGAGGAATTTCGCCGTTGGGCGAGCATCCGGGTGATGCGTAACTGGATGGCGCTTAGAGCGATCAGGTAACGCCTCACCGCCCATCTTGTGACGGACCGTTAGTGGCCCGAATACCAGTCATAGCCACGTTCCGCCCAATAATCGGCGGGCCGCTCGTTGGTGAAGCGGATTGTTCCGATGCGTTTGAGGTGCTTGATGCCGTACTTGAGCGGTGTGACCAGACGCAGTGGCGCTCCGTGGGTCTGAGTGAGCGCTTCGCCTTGCATTTCGTAGCTCAGCAGGGTCTGAGGGTGCATCGCAGCCTCGGCGTCGAGTCCGATGTAGTAGTCGCCGTCGGGGGTTTCGGCGCTGACGTAGTCGAAGTTTGTGCCGATGTCATCGGCGTAACGGGCCGCAAAGCCTGAGAACTGAGTCCCTCCCCAGTACACGATCTCACTCCAGCCCTCGATGCACTTGAGTTCGGTGACCATTTCGATACGAGGCATGGCGCGTATCTCGTCCATACGCAGGATCTCGAGCAGGGATCCGTCCGGCGCCTCGACCCTCATGGTCCATTCAGCGAGGTCAATCTCCTCGCGGATACCGATGCGTCCGTTCGAGCGCGGCATTTTGGACTCCGAGACGCTGAATTCAGGGGCCTTGCGGCCAAAGGAAAGACGTGACCAGACGCTCTCGTTGAGTTCATATCCGCGGCGCAGGATGTCGGGCGTCCGGGCGTCCAATGGACGGTTCTGGAGTGATCGGAATCCGATGTATCCCGCTGCTGCTGCCACACCTCCGAAGAGGAACGATCGGCGAGACCGCGAGCGGTACTCGCTGGCTGTCAGCGTAGGAGCGTCCCTCATCGTTGCTTCGAGCTGCTCGACGCGCTCGGCTCGTGCGGCCCTTGCTGCCTCAGTTGGTTCGTCGCTTGTCATGAGGGCTCCTCAGTGCCTTGCATCAGGTCCTGACCTTGTGTCTGAGAGTCGATGCGCTCGAAGCCCGAGATCATGCCAGCGAAGTTGCCCCAGCCGGCCCGCGCAACCTGTAAGAGGTGCACGACGAAGAAGACAAGAAAGGCCATGGTCACAATGAAGTGAATGATGCGCGCTGACTGGTAGCCGCCAAGCACAGTTACGAGCAGACTCAGCTGTACTGGCTTGTAGATAGCGAAGCCGGTCACGACGGCGAGTACGCCCATCAAGATGATGATCGTGTAGCTGAGTCTCTGTGCCGCGTTGTAGCGACCCTGGGGTGGTTTGTTGTTCCTCAGACGCAGATCGTGCAGGGCAACCTGGGTGGACTCCTTGACACAGAAGCGGTCGGGCACGAGGTGGCGCCACTCACCGCTCACCAGGTTGTAGATGAGATAGGCAAGTCCGTTGATAACGAATAGCCAACCAATCGTGAAGTGCCACGCCATGCCTCTGGCGAGCTTGCGGTTCAGTTCGAGCGTTTCGAACCAGGGGTCGGGAAAGAAGTTGAACAGCGTCCAGTCACCGACTCCGGCTGCGTACACACGGTTGGCCCAGTAGATGCGCAACCCGCTCCAGATCATGATCGCGAGCAGAGGGAAATTGATCCAGTGCATCCAACGAGATGAGCGCGTATGCACCTGGCGTGCCGCTGGAATCTCAGTATTGGTATCTATTTGGTCAACTGTCGCGGCCATGGGCGAAGCGTAACGAACGACCCCTTCAGTGCCCAGAAACTCGGGCTGTTGTTCACGAAAACGCAAGAACGTTCAACGTATTGCCGAGCTGACCCTCAGGTGACGGGCTGTGGCTAGCTCAGCCGTGCTTCCAACTCGGCGAGCTGATCGAACATTTCGGACGGCACGCGATCGCCCAGCGCGGCATAGTGCTGCTTAATGCTCTGCACCTCGGTGCGCCACTCGTCTATATCCACACTCATGAGCTCAGCAAAGGTGGTTTCATCAATTTCAAGACCACTCAGGTCCAACGCACCGGGTGCAGGTACCTGTCCAATGGCTGATGGCACAGCCTCGCCGGTCCCCTCGACCCTCTCGAAGACCCACTTCAGTACCCGTGAGTTCTCTCCAAAGCCCGGCCAGAGCCAGGTGCCATCCGCGGATTTCCTGAACCAGTTGACGTAGTAGATCTTGGGCAGATTCGCGCCCGGCCTGTTGCCGATGGTGAGCCAGTGGCTGAAGTAGTCGCCGAAGCTGTATCCACAGAACGGAAGCATGGCGAACGGGTCACGGCGTACCTCGCCGATCTTGCCGGCGGCGGCGGCCGTTTTCTCCGAGCTCATGACTGAGCCAAGGAAGACACCGTGTTCCCAGTCGAAGGACTCGGTCACGAGTGGGATTGTTGTGGCTCGCCGTCCACCAAACAGGATGGCCGAGATTCGCACTCCGGCCGGATCCTCCCAGGACTCAGAGATCGTGGGGCACTGTCCGGCAGCCACGGTAAAGCGAGCGTTCGGGTGGGCGGCAGGCTTATCGCTGGCTGGTGTCCAGTCGTTGCCCAGCCAGTCGATTGCGTGCTCTGGTGGCTCGCTGGTCATGCCTTCCCACCACACGTCGCCCTCATCGGTGAGCGCGACATTGGTGAATATTGCCCGGTGGGTAAGCGTGCGCATGGCGTTGCGGTTCGTGTCGTCGCCTGTGCCTGGCGCGACACCAAAGAAGCCGGCCTCTGGATTGATCGCCCTGAGATAGCCCTCCTCGTCGTATTTCATCCAGGCGATGTCGTCGCCGACAGTCTCGATTGTCCAGCCTGGCAGCGTCGGTTCGAGCATGGCCATGTTGGTTTTGCCGCAGGCCGACGGGAAGGCAGCCGCGATGAAGTGCTTTTTTCCCTCAGGATTCGTGACGCCGACGATCAGCATGTGCTCTGCCAGCCAACCCTCGTCGCGGGCCATAGTGGATGCGATTCTCAGCGCGAAACACTTCTTTCCGAGGAGCGCGTTGCCGCCGTAGCCCGAGCCGTAGGACCAGATCTCCCGCGTCTCAGGGAAGTGCACGATGTACTTGTTATCTGAATCACAAGGCCAGGCAACGTCAGATTCCCCCTCATCCAGAGGTGCCCCCACCGAGTGCAGACATGGCACAAATGCACCCGAGTCGCCGAGTATGTCCAGGGCGCCCTGGCCCATACGCGTCATCAAGACCATCGACGCAGCTACGTAGGCGGAGTCGGTCAGCTGTACGCCTATATGCGCGATCGGTGACCCAAGAGGACCCATCGAGAACGGGACGACGTACATTGTGCGTCCGGCCATTGAGCCGCGGTAGTGCCCGAGCATGGTTTCGCGCATCGCCACTGGCTCGGTCCAGTTGTTGTTCGGCCCAGCGTCGGCCTCACGCTCGCTGCAAATATAGGTGCGGTCCTCCACTCTGGCGACGTCGGCGGGGTCGGAGCGGGCCAGGAAACTATTTGGCCTGAGTTCATCATTCAGGCGGATAAAGGTCCCGGAGTCCACGAGACCCTGAGAAAGTTGGGCGTACTCCTCTTCGGAGCCATCACACCAGTACACATCGTCTGGCTGAAAAACGTCTCTCCAGTGTTCAACCCATGACTTCAGTTGCAGATGATCGGTGGTTGCGCTCAAGGTGTTGAGTCTCCTCGGTATGCGAATCGTCGTTGATTCGTTGGGCGCCTCACAGCGTCCGGTCGCGAGCTATTTGTTGATTGACTCTGCCGGAGGCAGATCACCTGGGAAAGTTGGAGCGCCCAAGTCAGCTTCGCTGCCAAAGCTGAGCTGAGTTGCGTGCCCTGCATCATTGAGTTCAAACACGACTCGTTGTCCTTGGCGAAGCATCCTGAAGATGGATGCTTCAAGAGCATCCTCCGCAAGCTCGATCTCAGACAGGTCTGAGTCACACATGACCACGCCGACACCCGATCGAGGGTCGTAGCTCTTGATCACACCTTGCATGCGGGTTCCTCCGTGGTAGGACGTTTCGCCGAGCGGGCATCGAATGATGTCAGCCTGAGCGAGTTCGCGAGATGCAGTTCCCAGCCCGCAGCTCACAACTCGTTACCGTCTGCGCAGGGGCCACCGTCACCAGTGAGGGTGGCCCGTACCAGACAGAAAACTGTGGACAAAGAATAGCAAGGAACCAAGGGGGCGACGCCAGTCCGCTGAGACCAGTACGATTTCAAGCCATGTCCGGACCATCAACTCTCGATAGTGACGTTCTTGATCGCTCGATCCGTGTGTACCGCGATCTGCTGGCGAGTCATACCGAGGTCATCAATCGTCTCAACGTGTATCCAGTACCTGACGGTGATACCGGCATCAATATGGCGCTCACGCTGGCCTCAGTCGTGGAGGAGATGGACGGTACATCCCATGACATGGCCTCGCTGTGCAAAGCCATCGGCCACGGATCGCTCATGGGAGCGCGCGGAAATAGCGGAGTTATCCTCTCTCAGATCATGCGCGGACTTTCGGGTTCATTCGCGGAAGCCGGCGAGACCGTTGACGCGACTGAGTTTGCGTCCGCGTTGGAACATGCTGCGGATCTCGCCTATGGCGCGGTCGGGCGCCCCGTCGAGGGCACGATTCTGACCGTGGTCCGCGGGGCCGCCGATACCGCGGCCGCCGCTTCGGGCAGCCTGGTTGAGATCGTTGAGGCGGCCCACACCGGGGCCGCGGACGCGCTCGAGAGAACACCGGACCTTCTGCCTGTTCTGAAGGAAGCGGGCGTGGTCGATGCCGGTGGCTTCGGCCTTGTGTTGCTCTTCGATGCCCTCCTCAACGTGCTCACCGGAAGAGACCTCCCAGTTCCGGACATCGCGATCGTGCCAGACGTAGCAGCACAGGTGCCGAGTCACGACCACAGTGACACCGACCTGCGCTACGAGGTGATGTATCTCCTTGACGCGCCGGACGAGACGATTCCGGCGTTCAAGGACGTCTGGGCCGGTCTCGGAGACAGCATTGTCGTGGTGGGAGGCGACGGGCTCTTCAATTGCCATATCCACACTGACGACATTGGGCCGACCATCGAAGCGGCAATTCAGATCGGCAGACCGCACAAGATCCGCATCACCGATCTCACCGAACAGGTCGAGGAGCTGCGCTGGGTCATCGAGGGCTCCCGAGCTCAGCCCGGAGAGGCTCCGGAAGAAGCCGTGATAACAGCAGTTGTTGCCGTGTCACCTGCAGATGGCTCAAACCGCATCTTTCATTCACTGCGGGTGCAGCGCCTTGTCTCTGGCGGCCAGTCGATGAACCCGTCGACGGAGGAACTTGTCGCTGCGGCCACAAGCGCGCCTGGCGACGAGATCCTCATCCTGCCGAATAACAAGAACATCATTGCGGTGGCTGAGCGTGTCAATGAACTGATTGACAAGACGGTGCTCGTGGTGCCGACGAAGTCAGTCGCCGAGGGGTTCGCCGCGCTGTTTGCCTACGATCCCCAGCAGGATGCCCGCAGTAACGCTGAAGCAATGATCGAAACCGCCGCTGCGGTCACCACCGGCGAAGTCTGCCAGGCCGTAAGAGACACCAGCTCGCCAGCAGGAGCGATCAGTGAGGGCGACTGGATGGGGCTCGACGCAAGTGGAATCCGCTCAGTGAACAGCGACATGGTGGCAGCGGCGAACGAACTTCTCGCACTTATCGTCCCCGCCGGGGCGGAACTGGTCACGATCATCACCGGCGAGGGGGCAACTGATGCCTCGACGCGATCGCTGGTCGCCTGGCTCGACGCACATCGCAGTGCTGAGTATGAGATTCACTACGGTGGCCAGCCGTTCTACCCATATCAGTTCGGTATTGAGTGACCCAGGGTCTGTCGCTCGATGCTCTGGCCGCGAAGTCCGTAACTGAGCTTGTCGGCATCGGAGAAGCCAAAGCACGCGGCCTCGCCCAGCTGGGCATCGAGAATCTGAGCGACCTGCTCTCCACGTATCCACGCCGCTATCTCGACCGCCGTGACCAACGTACGATCGCACAGCTCAAACCCGGTGACAAAGCAATGGTCCTCGCCGAAGTGCGCCGTGTCAGTACTCGCCGCACACGCAATCGGCGTCAGATGACCGTGGTCGAGGTGGCCGATGACAGTGGCTGGCTCACCATCACCTTCTTCAATCAGGGGTGGCGCTCCAAGCAGCTGCCAGAGGGCACCGAGGCGGTGTTCTTCGGTGAGTGTTCTGCATACCGGGGCAGCTTGCAGATGACGAACCCTGTGGTCGACCTGATCGGCGATCAGACCGGTCGCATTGTTGCGATCTACCCCCAGTCCGAGAAGGCGAAGATTTCGAGTCTTGACTTGAATAAGGCCGTTGCGGAAACGCTGCGAAGGGCCGCGAGGCGGGGCTTCGCCGACCCGTTGCCGGCTGTGTGGCGTCAGAAGTTTGGTCTCGTGGACCGCACCGACGCGGTGAACAGTATTCACCGCCCAGAGTCAATGAACGCCAAGGAGACTGCCCGTCAGCGCCTCGTATTTGATGAGCTGTTGAGGATTCAGATTCCGCTTGTTATGCGCAAGGCCGAACTCGAGGCGCACCAGAAGGGACCCAAGCATGTCGTGGACGGACCTCTGCGTGAACGCTTCAATGCCAATCTTCCGTTCGCGCTCACCGCGGCGCAGAGCCGAGTAATTGCCGAGATAGCGAGCGACCTGCAGCGCCGTCCCCCCATGCATCGTCTGCTCCAAGGAGACGTCGGCTCCGGCAAGACACTCATCGCGGCCGAGGCGCTGTTGATGTCGGTTGACGGAGGCCACCAGGGGGCGATCATGGCGCCGACAGAGGTCCTGGCTGAGCAACACTTTCGCAGTCTGAGTCAGCTGTTGCATGGGATGGAGGTCGATGATCCGACGGTGCTCAGTGGACGACGTCCGTTTCGCGTTGAGCTGCTGACGGGCAGTCTGGGGGCCGCTCAGCGCCGCAAGGTACACGCGGGCATGGTGGGTGGCACAGTGGACCTTGTCGTTGGTACGCACGCACTTATTTCCGAGGGCGTCACCTTTGCCTCACTCGGCGTCGTCGTGGTCGACGAGCAGCATCGCTTCGGCGTTGAGCAGCGTGCCGCGTTGCGAGAGGTGGGACGGTCCCTGCGTGGCCACGAGCCCGACGTGCTGGTGATGACCGCAACGCCGATTCCCAGGACCGCGGCTATGACGGTTTACGGCGATCTTGATGTGTCCATCCTGGACGAACTGCCGCCCGGCCGCCAGCCGATTGTGACGCGTTGGGTGCGTTCTGAAGACCAGGAGCTGGAAGTCTGGGACGCGATTCGCGATGCTGCCGCGGCTGGCCGTCAGGCCTACGTCGTATGTCCTCTGGTTGAGGACTCCGAGCGCGTTGACATGCGCTCCGTGGAACGCACTTTCGAAGAATTGCGGGGCGGACCGCTTGAGGGCCTGCGTTTGGGTCTGCTGCATGGTCGCATGGCAAGTGACGAAAAGGACCGGGTCATGGCTGCATTTCGCGACCGGGAGCTGGATGTGCTCGTGGCAACAACGGTCATCGAGGTCGGCGTGGATGTTCCCAACGCCACGGTGATGGCGATTTTGGACGCGCAGCAGTTCGGCATTGCTCAACTCCATCAACTACGCGGCCGAGTGGGCCGTGGCAGCCATGGGTCCGCCTGTTATCTGGTGAGCGACGCTGAGGGCGACGCCGAGACAAGGCTGAAGGCACTCGTTGACAGCTCCGATGGATTCTTTCTCGCGGAAGTCGACTTGGAGTTGCGCGGTGAGGGCACGCTCATGAGCGGTCGGCAGAGCGGCATGTCCGACCTGAAGCTGGCCTCGTTACGGCGCGATAAAGAGTGGGTAGTGCGCGCCCGCGAGGTTGCCCTTGGGCTGGTGGCCGAGGACGCTGAGCTGACTGGCCATCAAGAGCTGCTCGATGAGGTGAAGCAGGTCGTGGGCAACGACGAGCAGTGGCAGTTCCTCTTCAGAGATTAGGTCTGTTCCATACCGAGGTCTTCGGCGGTGATCTCGATATCCCAGCGGTCGAGGCAGTCCTCGCAGCGATACGCCACGATGTCTCCTGGCTCGAATCCCTCATGGGGCGGGTATGACTGAAGATGGCAGACGCCACCACAGTCCACACAGACGATTTTCTTCGGGATTGGCTGATCTGGCGCACTCATGGCTTCACCCTAGAGCTAACGTCTGGCGCTATGCGGATCATTGCGGGTCAAGCCAGAGGTAGGAAGATAGTCGCCCCTCCCGGGCTTGAGACGAGGCCGACGTCTGACCGCGTCCGAGAGGCGATTTTCAATGCTCTTGGGAGCCGAGACCTCCTCGTCGATGCCGTGGTCATTGACCTCTTCGCCGGCTCGGGAGCGCTCGGCCTTGAGGCCTGGTCCCGCGGAGCGGCGAAGGTCATCTGTGTCGACAATGACACCAAGGCTTTGCAGGTGCTGCGTTCCAATATCGAGAAGCTGGATGCACACGAGGTCGTCTCAGCCGTGCGTGCTGAGGCGGTGAGCTGGCTCGGTTCGACGCAAAGGGCCTGCGACCTGCTCCTGGCTGATCCACCGTACGAATTTGACGGGTGGGACGAGCTGCTGTCGACGGCTGAGGCCACGGCCGCATTGCTCGAGAGCGACCGGGCCATCGATCCGCCCGTTGGATGGCGCCAGGAGTACGCCAAACACTACGGTCGGAGTTGGACAACTCTGCTGGTGAGAACTGCCGCGGAGAATCTGAACGACGAGCTACCTTAGGGCTCGGCCCAGCAGGAGGATCTGATGACACGAGCGCTTTACCCGGGATCTTTTGATCCGTTTCACAACGGTCATCTGGAGATCGTTGAGACGGGGGCGACGCTGTTCGACGAGGTTGTTGTGGCGGTGGTGGGTAATCCTCAAAAGCCGTCTGCCCTGTTCGACTTTGAGTCCCGCATCGAGATGATCGCAAAGAGTCTGGAGCACCTTGCAAATGTCTCGGTGACAGCCAGCGCCGGTCTTGTTGTGGACCTCGCCAAACAGACTGAAAGCGACCTCGTGTTGAAAGGCCTCCGCAGTGTCGGCGACTTCGAGACAGAGATGCAGATGGCGCTCATGAACAAGGCTGTCTCAGGGACAGAGACGTTGTTCCTGCCGTCGGGGGCCAGCCACAGTTTCGTAGCTTCCAAGTACATCCGCGATATCACGCGCCTCGGCGGTGACGCTACGCACCTGGTTCCAGAACCGGTCGCCGCGCGTCTGCGGGACAAGATGCCCAATGAGTGACAAGGATTCTTGAGGCGCGGCAGTGCTACATCGAGCCAGGAATGGCGCCGTCCGCATAGGATGACATTCCAGAGGTCTCCCAGATTGCGAGGGTCATGCAACCACAGCCACCTGAACAACGGCCAGCGCCCTCGTCGGCCGCTGCCATGTTGCAGCAGGCCGTTGAGGTCGTGCAGGCCGCCCGTCCCATGCCACTGTCTTCGTCTGTAGTCATCACCCGAGATGAGGTCTTGAACCTTCTGCTCGGTGTACAGGCGGGGATGCCTGATGAGATTCGCGAGGCCCGTCATCTGCTCAAGGAACGCGACGAGTACCTGGCTCAGGCCCAGGCCGACGCAGATGCGATCATCCGCGAAGCCTCGGCCAAAGCAGAACAGTTGGTGCAGCGCACCGAGGTTGCCAGAGCCGCTGAGGACCGCGCCCGACGGATCGTCTCAGACGCCGAAGCAGCCTCACGGAAGCTGAAGCATGAGGTCGAAGACTTCTGTGACCAGCGTCTTGCCCAGTTTGAGGTTCTGTTGGACAGGACACGGTCAGCCGTTGAGACGGGACGTAAGAACTTTCAGGTGCGGCGCCCAGATCCAGAGCCGGAACCCGAGCCTCTGGATACGAGTGGATTCTTTGACCAGGACACTCAATGAGCCCTCGTCATGAGGTGACCGAAAGTCCACTTATTCTCCGAGCCGGCGTTCTTCAGCGGTACCTGTCGAGCCGTGAGATCTACCGCGCCGAGACCTTCTTGAGCGATGTGAGCGTCGTCGATACCCGCATCGATCCCAAGGAGCCGATCGTTTTTCGAGGCACGCTCGCCCCGATCCACAACGGTGTGCTCGTTGCGGGCGCCCTCAGCGCCACCTGGGTCGCGGACTGTCGCCGCTGTAACACTGAGGTCCGCCATGAGATTCACTGGGACTTCTCAGAGCTGTTCGCGACCGAACCCACAGAAGGCGAGAGCTATCCACTGGGAGACGAGTCAATTGATCTGCAGGCCATGGTGCGCGACCAGGCGATTCTTCAACTACCGCTGGCCCCGGTGTGTCGTGACGAGTGTGCTGGGATCTGCTCAAGCTGTGGCGCGGATCGCAACAGCGAGTCGTGCTCATGCGGTGACGGTGCGACCGACCCGCGCTGGGATGTGCTCAATGATCTGAATTTGGGCGCTGAGGTCGACCCGTCTCGTCAAGGTGCCGCGCATCGTCTAGACTGACACAGCCCCCTTTTTGAATTGGTGACGCAGACGCGCTCACCCCCGGAAGCCAGGAATTGCGATGGCAGTCCCGAAGAAGAAGACATCCAAGTCGAAGACCCGCAGCCGCCGTGCATCTGCATGGCGCGTTTCTGCGCCGTCGCGCAGCCTCTGCCCACAGTGCAGTGCTGTGAAGCAGCCACACGTCGTGTGTGGGAACTGCGGTTGGTACGGCGGCCGCCAGGCAATCGAGGTCGAGTAGTACATGCCACTGTCGCAGCCCATTGCTCTGGATGCCATGGGGGGCGACAAAGCCCCTGATGTCGTCGTCGCCGCAGCGAAGCTGGCTATGGCTGAGCTCGGGATCCCCGTAACACTGGTGGGTCTGCCCGGACTCGCCACAGGTGACATACCGCTCGTCGAGGCGAGCGAGGTGATTGCCATGCATGATGATGCGGCGATCTCTGTACGTACGAAGAAGGACTCCTCGCTTGTGCGCGCCGCTGAACTGGTCAGGGACGGCCATGCCTCTTCGCTGCTGATCTCCGGCAACACCGGTTCAACAGTCGCGAGCGCGTTGCTGCGTATGGGCCGCCTCCGCGGGGTCGCCCGTCCGTGTGTGGCAACTCCGATACCGGTCCCCAACGGAATACCGACCACCTTGGTCGACGCGGGCGCGATGGCTGACTGCAAGCCGGAGTGGCTTGAGACCTTCGCCCGAATGGGATCCGTCTATGCCTCAGAGCGGTTCGGCATCGAGAATCCGCGCGTTGGGCTGCTGTCCATTGGCGAGGAAGCGTCCAAGGGCAACGAACTCACCAAGGCCGCTCACCTACTGCTGAAGGACTCGCCGATCAATTTCGTCGGCAACGTTGAGGGCCGCGACATCATGAGCGACGCGATCGATGTCGTCGTCTGCGACGGCTTCACCGGAAACGTGGTGCTCAAGACGCTTGAGGGTTCACTGAAGGCCATGGTGCACGCCATTTTCGGGCATCTGAGTGAAATGAGTGATGGCGGGGAAGATGCCATTACCCGTCTTGTGCCTCTGGCCGAACAGATGTCGCCCGACACCTACGGCGGAGCGATGCTGCTCGGGGTCAAGGGGCTTTGCATCATCTCTCACGGTTCGTCCTCAGAGCGGGCGCTCATCAATGCCGTAAAGGTCGGCGCCGACATGCATGAGGCCGGCCTCGTGGCCAAGCTGGGCGAATCACTCAAGCTTTAGAGGCAACTTGCCTCGTTGGTCGGTTGTAGGCTTAAAGTTTCGTAGTTTGTAACGAGGTGTTTGGTGCCGGCAGAAACCCATGTAGAAGGATCTCCTTTGGACAGGCAGCAGGTTTTCGAGCTCATCAGAGAGCAGCTCGCGGACATCCTTGAGATGGATCCGGCGAAGATCTCAGAAGGCTCATCGTTTGCTGACGATCTTGACGCTGACAGCCTGGCGTTGATTGAACTCGTCGAAGGCATCGAGGAAGATCTGGCGGAGCGAACCACCGGTTTCCGTATCGAGGACGAGGATCTTGAGGATCTGCGCACCGTGCGCGATGCCGTCGATTATGTAACGAACAAGCTGGGATAGCCCTTCTGCTGAGCTCTCATGACGGTCGACCGCTCTCACTTGAGGAGCGCCTCCACTATAAGTTTCGTGATCCTGAGCTGCTCGTGA
>CAYUOD010000016.1:14604-18441 GCA_964446225.1 uncultured Acidimicrobiales bacterium
GGACGAGTTGAAGAGGCTTCGAACGAAAAGGAAGCTCACGATGCCAAGACTCGGCTGCAGGAGTTGGTTGCTCGCACACGACCAGGCAAGCTCGAGTACGAACTCACAGACGAAGGCCCTGACCACGCCAAGGTATTTCAAGCAAGCGTGAAGGTCGACGGCCACGTTGCCGGCACCGGCACCGGCCGATCCAAGAAACAAGCAGAACAACAAGCCGCCCTCGCAGCCTGGCAAGTCCTAGCGCGCGAGACGAATACTACGGAGACCGATCACAGCGATGCGTGAACTACCCGAGATTGAGATCATGAGACGGGATCTCGAGAAAGAGATTACGGGCAAGAAGATCAAGGCGGTGGAGATCGCTGACCTGACACCCGTGCGTCGCCACCGAACCAGGAAATCGTTCAGCTCAAAGCTTGAGGGTGAGAAGATCACCGGCATTGAGAGGCGAGGCGTCTACCTGCTGATCCATCTGGGTCCGGAGAAGATCCTTGTTGCCCACATGGGCGAGACCGGCTTGTTTCAGAGAGCGACACCAAAGGCGCCGGTCCTTGAACACACTTCGATAACGATCTCGTTCACGCAGGGCGGCCAGTTGCGCTTCCGGGACTCGGGTGAGAAGAGCGAACTCTATGTCACGTCGCCCGAGAAGCTGCTGGAGGATATTCCTGGGTTGAATAACCTTGGTATGGATCCTGTTGCCACGCCTATTGCCTGGGTACAGTTCGGCCGGTCAGTGGTGGCACAGAAGGTGAAGCTCAAGGCCCTGCTCACCGATGAGTCGACTGTTACCGGACTTGGTGACATGTACGCCGATGAAATCATTTTTGCTTCGGGACTGCGCCCGGATCGAATGGGCGACAGCCTCAGCA
This sequence comes from uncultured Acidimicrobiales bacterium, assembly GCA_964446225.1. Lineage (GTDB taxonomy): Bacteria > Actinomycetota > Acidimicrobiia > Acidimicrobiales > Poriferisodalaceae > CAYUOD01. The sequence goes on from CAYUOD010000016.1 coordinate 15,477, forward strand.
CCCAGGAAGTTCGCCGTCTCTACCGGGGACTTGTGCAGACACTGCATGAGGCAATGAAGGCAAGGGGCACCACGCTTGATGAGCCGCTGCCGTTCGCGGACGTACACAATGAGCCGGGCAACTACGCGCTGCAGATCATGGCCTACCAGCGCAACGGTCAGGTTTGTAAGCGCTGTCGGAACACGATCTCAAAAATCCGGATCGGTGGTCGCGCCACATTTCTCTGCGAGTCCTGCCAGGTCTAGTCGGTGTTCCTCAAGCAGCTTTCGATCAAGGGATTCAAGTCGTTCGCCGACACGACGCGCCTTGATCTGGAGATGGGCGTCACCGTTGTGGTTGGCCCAAACGGGAGCGGGAAATCCAACGTAGTAGACGCGATTGCGTGGGTGCTCGGCGCACAGGGTCCTCGCACTTTGCGTTCTCAGAAGATGGACGATGTCATCTTCGCCGGATCAGCCAACCGCGGCCCGCTCGGAAGAGCCGAAGTTGCGCTGACGATAGATAACTCATCCGGGCTGTTGCCCATTGAGTTCACCGAGGTCACAATCCGGCGCACGTTGTATCGCTCGGGTGACAGCGAGTACTCCCTGAACGAGGTCCCGTGCAGGTTGCTTGATATTCAGGAGCTCCTGAGTGACTCCGGCGTTGGCCGCCAGCAGCACATCATCATTGCGCAGGGCCAGATCGACGCGGTGTTGAGCGCGCGCACAGAAGAGCGGCGCACAATCATTGAGGAGGCAGCTGGAATCCTCAAATACCGGCGCCGCAAGGAGAAAGCTGAGCGGCGCCTGGCGTCGACTGAGGGCAATCTGCTGCGCCTGCAGGATCTCCTGCGTGAGGTACGCAGGCAGCTCAAGCCCCTGCAGCGTCAGGCCGAAGCGGCCCGCAAGCACGATGGTCTCGCTGCTGAGTACCGACAACTTCGCCTCTACCTTGCCGCGGGAGACCTGGAGCGGCTGAGTAATCGGGCGAACGCCGATGAGACGCAGAGGGTTTCGCTCACAACCGAGCAGTCTGAACTACGCGCGAGCCTTGTTGAAGTGGATGCCCGAGTTCTGGCGGCATCAGCGGCCCTTGAGTTGCCCGCAGGCACCAGCACAGCGGAGAGCCTCGCAAGACTTGAGGGTCTTCGAGCTCGTGCACGCGGCCTGCAGGGGCGTCTTACCGAACGCGAATCCAGTCTCAAGCGCACGCTGGGTGCGATGGTCGATGCAGAGGTGGTCGCAAGCCTGGAGGCTGATGCCGCCAAACTCGCCACTGACCTGACTCAGGTGGACGTGGACTCTGCGGTGCTTGCGCCCGAACTGTTGAGCATCACGAACTCCGAGGAGTCGCTAGCGTCACGGCAGAAAGTCTTTGAGGAACTTCCTGACCTGGAGTTCAGTGATCTCGATACCCGCTTGGGCGAGGCCCGCGGCGAGCTCGTGGCACAGACCCAGAGTCTGCGGCGCGCCGAGGTCGAGGGGGAGCGGCTGGCCTCGCGGCTTCGTCTCCTCACCGAGAAGGCCGAGCGGCAGGTCGCGGAGGTTGCAGCGCTTGAAGCTGACCTTGCGACCGCCCGCGAGCGCGAACCTGGGATCGTTGCGGCCCACAGTCTCGCTCAGGAACACCGTGAGGCCTCGTCCCAGCAGCTGGACGAACTTTTGGCTGCCCGAGATAAAGCAGCCGCCGACTGGCACACCTGGGTCGCAAGAGCAGAGGCTCTGCAACAGGCTCTTGATCAGGTCCGGGCCCGAGCAGGGGTGGATCGCCTGGCGGGCTTAACGGGCATTCTCGGGACGCTGCTGGAGCTGGTGGAAGTTGACGAGGGCTGGGAAGGTCCGTTCGAGTCGGCCATCGGCGAAGCACTCACCGCGGTTGTGGCCCAGGACATAGGAACTGCAACCGCAGCTCTTGAGGCTCTGCGTGACGGCGAAGACGCTGGTGCTGTGCTTGCTCTTGGCACTGCGGTGAGCCCGGTCGAACCTATTCGGGTGGGTGAGCCCGTGCGCGGTCATGTGCGCGCCAAGGACGATCGGGTCGCGGCGTTGCTCGATCAGCTCGTTGGCTCGGCAGTGCTTGTGGGTAGTTGGCGTGAAGCACTGAAGGCTTCCCTGGCCAATCCCCAGGCCATAGTCGTGACCCATGAGGGTGACCGTTTTGCAGCGTCGGGTTTGCGTGTCGGCGGTGATCCTGCGGGTGCCACAGGCGCGGCCCTGCAGGAGGCTCAGGAGAAGGCGGAATCCACCGCGAGTCAGCTGGAGCAGGCCGAGGAGCGCCTCAAGGCCGCCCGGGTGAACTTCGATGAAGCCCGCGAGGCCGCCGCGCTCGCAGGTCATGATCTGGATCGAAACGATTCGATTCTGGGAGTGTCGACCCTGAGTCTGGAAAGACTTGCCTCTGAACGAGGGGATACAGACGCCGAGATCGACAGTATGCAGGCACACCTTGGCGAAGTCCTCGAGCGAGCGGGTCGGGATGAACAGCGGTGCAGTGAGCTGAACAGTCTTCTGCCCGCTCTTGAGCTCGAAGAAACTGCCGCGAAACAGTCTCGCGAGGAACGGCGGGCGAGCGAGCAGTCGATCAGCTCTGAGCGACGTGCGCTGGCCGCGCTGCGCGCCGACCTTGAGGTCAGGGCAGCGTCTCTTGAGGAGCGCAAGAAGTTTCTTACCACTCGTCTCGAGGAGACCGAACGGCGTCTGAGTGGACATGCAGAACAGCGCCTCAGGGCCGCGGCCCGCCGCGAGCATATCGAGGCGCAGATGAGCTCCCTTGCTGGAATGCGTCAGATCGTGAGTTCTCGTTCTGGAGTCGTCGAAGAGCAGCTGGCGGCCGTCCGACAGCTGCATCGCAGTCAGACCGAGGCGGCGCGAGAGAGCGCCCAGGAACTTGACCTTCTGCGCACCAGGCGATCTCACGCCGAGAAGCGTCTGGAGGAAATCGTCGAGCTCATGCACCGACTGGATGTGGATCAGACCGAAGCCAA
>CAYUOD010000017.1:0-18267 GCA_964446225.1 uncultured Acidimicrobiales bacterium
GGTTGTGACACTTGGGAACCAGAACACGTTGAGCGGCGTCGAACTTCCAACAACATTGGAGGGGACAATGAGAATCAAGGGTAAGTACTTAGCACTTCTGGGAGCGCTGCTCATCTTGGCGGCTGCCTGCGGGGATTCGGACAGCAGCGAGTCGTCCATGGAGGATGTCGCGGTTACCGAGGCCGCTGCCGCCACGACCGGCGTCGATTCTGCCGCCCTCAACAGCCCGGAGCAAGCGGCGAGCGGCTCAATCGAAGCAACTGCGACAGGGTTGAGCCGGACCTCCGGTGGGGGTGCCGCCGCACAGGGGCGGGACATCATCCGCACCGCGAACCTGACCGTACGGGTAGAGAACATGCCAGAAGCTATTGCTGAGGTAGAGGCATTCGCAAGAGCACGAGGAGGCTTCGTAGCTAGCGAGAACGTAGAGCTTGAGGAGCGTCCATTTGCGGTAATCACCATCCGAGTACCGGCCGGTGACTTCGATCAACTGCTCGACGATATCGGCGGAGTTGGTGACTTGCTCGGCCAAGAGGTGAGCAGCCAGGACGTGACCGCTGAAGTCATCAACCTTGAGAGTCGCATCACCACAGCAGAGGTCAGCATCAACCGCCTGCGCGGTTTCCTTGAACAGGCGGACGATGTGTCCGAGATTACCCAACTAGAGGCCGAACTCGCGCGGCGGGAGGCCGAAGCAGAGTCGATGAAAGCGCAGCTTCGAGGACTCAATGACCGTGTGGCGCTCACGACTGTCACCGTGAGCCTGTCGGCCGAGGAGACACCTGAGGTCATCACAGCGGTTGTCGATGAGGCACAGCTTGCTGGCTTTCAGGATGGTCTGAACGCGGGGCTAACGGTACTCGTATCGCTCGCCACCCTGCTCTCGGCACTCTTCGGTGTGCTGCTGCCGTTCCTGCCGCTCATATTGCTTGGCCTGCTTGTGGCGTGGCGGCTAAGGAAGAGGAGCCAGCGGCTTGTCGCGTAGCTCGCGCCGGTGAACGACCCGCAGACCTGACCAGGTCTCGTCGATGGCACGGACCATGTTGTCGACGAGACCGGTTGGGAGCACGACCTCGTTCACGACATCCTCACTCATATCCATGGATACACCCGAGGGCCTCTTAGGTCAGGCGCTCCAGAGCCCGCTGTGTGTCAGGGCCTCAAGGCAATCTTCTTCGATGGTGGTGCCCCCGAGTGATCAGCTGTCATGACCAGCCAGCGAAGTCAGAGAGTGTTGCGCATGTAGTCTCAACTGCCATGGCGAAGTGCCGCATCCCCAAGAACTCTGTGCAGGTGATCGAATCTGCTGCTGTGGCCCACGTCGGGATCCAGACCAAGCGTGGTGCACACGTAACTCCCCAGGCTTTCGCCTTCGTGGACGGCCATATCTGGCTCGTCGCAGCGCGCAAATCTCTGAAGGTCCGTGTGCTGCAGAAGAACCCCGACGTCGGCCTCATGATGCGAGGGCACAATGCCGCCGTGACGATCTCCGGGACGGCACAGGTGCTGTGGCCGGAATCTCCAGGTGACGCGCTGTCGCTGCTGGGTGCAACCACATGGACGCCTGCAATGGCCGGTAGCTACGCCACACGAAACTGGCGCCTGATGTTGGGCATCGGAGTTGACGTGATTGAGCGTCCCACAACGCTCCCCTACGACAGGGTCATCATCAGAGTTTCACCCACTCGGGGCGCCCACTATGCCGCAGGCGAACTGACCTCTGTGTTCGGTGACTGGCAGCCCGCTAGTGAACCCAGCAGTCCGATCCCACAGGTCGAGCCAGTCCTGCCGGAACTCATTCCGGATCGCCCCGCTGGCCTGGCCTATCAGGAGGGGCCTTGCAGCCTGGCAATCGTCTTAGATACGGGCCCCGTGGTGCTGCCGGCTGAGTGGGGCGCAGGTATTCATCTGCCCACAGGGCTAGGAGAGGCCCTTGGCCTCCCCTCGGAGGGATCCAGCGCACTCACATGGGACAGCTCTAGAGGCCATCGACCGTCACGCTTCTTCGGCCTGATGCTGAGGGGTGCCGGTCGACGATCGTCAGATTTGTACACCCTGACTACCGAACGCATTACCTGGTGGGAAGGTTTTGCAGCCGGAACTGTCACAGTCACAGCCCCCAGTTAGCTTGTCGAGTGAAATGACTTCATCTACGCCAACGCTCACGGAGCCGGCTCGCCCATCGGCGGCCGAAGCCGCGGCCGAGTTTGCCGAGCACATACGGGCCCTCGCGGGGCCTGATGCCGAGCCGCGCCCTGAGCAGGTGGCAGCCGTACGGTCGCTTGTTGTCGAAGGATCCCGCACACTTTTGGTCGCGCGGACCGGCTTTGGCAAGTCGGCCGTGTACTTCTCTTCCACCAGGATGTTGCGCGACCGAGGCTGGGGGCCCACGATCGTCATCTCGCCGCTGCTGGCACTCATGAGGGACCAGGTCGCGGCTGGCCGCAAACTCGGGTTGGTGGCCGAAACAATCAACTCCTCGAATATTGATGACTGGGACGAGGTAGAGCAGCGCATCCTGGCGAACGAGATTGATCTGCTGCTGATCGCGCCTGAGCGACTCGCCAATCCGGGTTTTCGTGAGCGGGTGTTCCGTGTTCTCCTCTCTCAGCCCTTCGCACTTGTCTGCGATGAGGCGCACTGCATCTCAGACTGGGGACACGACTTCCGCCCCGATTATCTGAGACTGAGGAAACTCCTTGATGAGCTCCCCTCGTGGACACCGGTGCTCGCGACAACGGCCACCGCCAACCAGCGGGTGACTGACGACGTTGCGTCTCAACTCGGGCAGAACACGAAAGTCATTCGTACCAGTCTTGACCGGGCATCACTGCATCTCAGCGTGGTAAATCTCACGAACGATGCACAGCGTCTGGCATGGCTGGCAGAAACGCTGCCTCAGTTGCCCGGAAGCGGCATCATCTACTGCCTCACGGTGGCCCAGGCCGAACGGACTGCTGAATGGCTCAAGTCGCAGGGCATGAGGGCACGCGCCTACAGCGGAAGTACCGACAGCGCCGAACGTGAGGCCCTCGAGCGAGCACTCAAGAACAACGATCTCAAGGCTCTCGTCGCCACGTCGGCGCTCGGGATGGGTTTTGACATGCCGGACATGGCCTTCTGCGTACATATGGGGCTGCCGCCGACTCCTGTCGCCTACTACCAGCAGATTGGTAGGGCGGGCCGAGCCATTGGTAGAGCCGAAGTGATTGCAGTTCCACGTCCGACCGAGGATGCCGCGGTCTGGCGTTGGTTCGAACAGGTCAGCCTTCCGTCCGAGGAGATCTGCCAGAGCGTCCTGTCACAACTCAGTCCCGAGCGACCAACGTCAGTGTTTCAGCTGGAGGCCGATGTCAACCTTGGGCGCTCAAGACTACAGACACTGCTGAAAATTCTTGATGTTGCTGGCGCGATAGCCCATGTCCGTGGTGGCTGGATCCTAAGTGACAAGTCGTGGACCTACGATTCGGTGCTGGCGGAGAAGTTGCGTTCGTTGCGTGCCGAAGAGGCCGACGAGATGCTGGCCTATCCCCTGCGCGATGCGTGCCGACTCAAGCAGCTACGAGAGAGCCTCGACGACAAAGCCGAGAACTGCGGACGTTGCGACGTCTGTACTCCTGCGAGATGGCAGGCAGCGCCGCAGAACGAACTCACAGCTCTGGCAGCACGATTTCTCAGAGGTGGTGACATTGAGATCCTGGCCCGCAAGCAGTGGCCGTCGCGTATGGACGAGCCCAAGGGCCGCATCGCGCCCGTGAATCAGGCGCAGACGGGCCGCGCTCTCTGCCGCAGCAGCGAAGATGGCTGGAGTCCTGCGGTGCATGAGTTCCTCAGTACTCAACCGTCAGAGGTTCCCCGCGAGCTGTTGCAGGCCATCGTCGGGCAGCTCAACCGGTGGAAATGGCAGACCCGGCCAACTTGGATCTGTCCCATGCCGTCACGTCGAAACGCGGCAGCAATTCTGGCGCTGGCTCAGGCCATTGGGACCGCTGGCAAAATGGACGTTCACCTGGCGCTGACCCGCTCCGAGGAAGGCGGCTGGCAGAACGACATGGCCAACAGCGCACACCAGGTCGCAAACCTCTGGGGGCGCCTCGCCGTTGAACATTCCGCGCTACCAACGGACCGCAGAGTGACCTCTGGCCCAGTGCTTCTGTTGGATGACAGCGTGAGTTCACGCTGGACCTTCACTGTGGCTGCTTACGAACTCACCAGCGCCGGAAGTGGTCCGGTCCTTCCGTTCGCACTTACCACTCGCTAGCTATCAGAGCGAAGTCATTCTCTTGTTCTCGAGGGCGATGACCATGGGAAACAGCACGTTGTTCTCTTTGTGAATATGCGTATGAGTATCGGTTTCCAGCGCACGCATCGCACCAAACAAGGTCTTGTAGCTGATACAGCCCTCAGGCGGTGGAGTGTATGAGTTCGTCATTGCCGACAGGCTGCGTAGCAAATCACCGGCGGCATCGTGCTCACGCATCATGCAGGAGATTGGATTGCGGATACTGCCGCAATGGAATTCCGGGACCACAACTGAGTCGAACGATGCCTCAAGTACCCTGACCATCGGGAACAGAACCTGTTCCTCGCGCATGAGGTGTGGGGTGAGGTCAGCTCGCAGCTGTTCGTAAGTCTCAGCGATCACCTCAAGCTCAGGGTGGCTTCCGCCGTGCACGCTGAGCACTTTCTCCATCAGGGTGCTCAAGTAGGGCATCTCCTGGTGGAGATACCGGTGATGGGTGGCCTCAAGATGATCTACGAGCTCGCTAGCAGACATCGTCGCCCAGGGGGCCACTCCCGCTTCAGTTGCTTCGTCGAGCGCCAAGAGCACCGCATCGAGATCCAGACCCGCGGACCTGACAGCTTGCGCCAAATCCAATGCTCCACCGCAGCAGTAGTCGAGTCCGAACTGCGTGAGTATTCGCGCGGTCGCCGGGTTCTGCGTCACAAGATCACCAAGGCTCACCTCGGGCGAGATCATGGTCATGGAGCCTCCTCGGATACGTTCCACTTCAGAATGCATCCAGGGAGGCCACACTCACTAGGTACTTACGTCACAACTTCGGCGATATGTGACGGTTAGCGAGGCCTCTAGGAGGCGGAGACCGCAGTTCGAATTCGCTCAAGAATCTCGGGGCTGAGTGCGTTGAGTACCTCTAGGGCGGCCATATTCTCGACGACCTGGGAGACGCGGCTGGCGCCAGTGATCACGCTCGACACATTGGGGTTTACAAGACACCAGGCAATCGACAATTGGGCCAGGCTGCAATCCAATTCTTTGGCAATCGGCACAAGACGCTGCACACGTGCATTCGCCTCTTGATCAGTAAGCTGATCGGCCAACCAGCTCATGCTTGGAACAGCGCCGCGACTGTCTTCTGGGACGCCGTCGAGGTACTTGCCGGTAAGCAGCCCCGAGGCGAGCGGACTCCAAGTCGTTGAGCCGATGCCCAGATCTTCGAACACCCGGGCGTATTCGACGTCCACACGCTCAGAATTCAACAGGTTGTATTGCGGCTGCTCAACGACCGGCTTGTGCAGATGGTTCTCTGAGGCAATATGCCAGGCGGCGCGAATCTCATCGGCTGACCACTCTGAGGTGCCCCAGTAGAGGGCTTTGCCGGCTGAGATCATGTCGTGCATCGCAAAGACCGTCTCCTCAATTGGCGTATCCGGGTCGGCGCGATGGCAGTACACGAGATCCACGAAATCCACCTGCAGTCGCTCAAGCGACTGGTCTATCGCCTGCGTGAGATACTTCCGATTGAGGGTGTTCTGCGTGTTCGGCCCTTCGGTGATGCCCCAGAAGAACTTCGTCGAGACGACATAGCTCTCCCGTGGCCACGCAAGCTGTTGCAGGTCTGCTCCAAGGAGCGTCTCCGCTTCGCCGTCCGCGTACACTTCTGCACAGTCGAAGAAGTTCACGCCGGCGTCCCAGGCTGCCTGCATGCACTCGAGCGAGCCTTCGCCGTCCAGCTGGCGGCCGAACGTTACCCAGGTGCCATAAGACAGGGCGCTGAGCTTGATACCCGCACGGCCAACTCGGCGATATTGCATCTCTGTAGTCATAGCCAGCATTCTGACCCATGCGAGTGCACTGCACCACTCGCCGCACCGGACCCAATCGACTCGCCTTCAACATAGATGCGTAACTGGATCGGCTATGGCCCCCGAAACCTACGCACCTACGGGTGACCGGGCCGGATCCTGGCGCCTCGCCGATTCGTCCGGATCCGGCCAGACTGTCCGGTCTAGAGTCGGCCCATGAGCAACGAAGTGTCCATCACCGAACAGTTCCGGCGTCTGCACCACGAGGATGGACCACTGGTCCTGCCGAATCCGTGGGATATCGGGTCGGCGCGGATCCTTGCGGCGCTCGGATTCAAGGCCCTTGCGACCACGAGTTCAGGCTTCGCGCAAAGCCTTGGGCGCGCCGATGGTGACCTCACCCGCTCTGAGGCGCTCCAGCATGGGTCACAGCTGGTGAATGCCACCGAACTCCCGGTGAGCGCCGACCTTGAGAACGGCTTCGGTCATAGTGCCGAAGAGGTCGCCGAGACCGTATCTCTTGCCGTCGAGACGGGCCTGGCCGGATGCTCCATCGAGGACTTCTCGGCGCAGCTCGCTCAGCCGATTTACGAAACCAACCATGCCATCGAAAGGGTAGAAGCAGCCGTAGCCACCGCACATGCAATTGACCCGTCATTCGTCGTTACCGCCCGCTCTGAGAACTATCTGCACGGCATTACCGATCTGGCTGACACGATTGCCCGGCTCCAAGGCTTCGAGTCCGTCGGAGCCGACGTGGTCTACGCCCCGGGCCTCGCGTCTCATGAGGATGTAGCAACCATCCTCGAACAGGTGTCGGTTCCGATAAACGTTCTGGCCTGGGGGGACTTCACCGTCGCATCGCTCGGTGCGCTCGGGGTGAGCCGAATCAGCCTCGGGGGCCGGTTCGCACGCGCCACATTCGGTGCCCTCATCCAAGCAGCCACCCAGGTACTCGAAGAAGGGACATTCGACTTCCCAGTTGATACGCGTCCGCTCGGAGATCTCAACAACCTGTTCAACCGGTCCCAACACTCGGAGGAAGCGGTTCAGCACGAGGACTGAGCTCGGCGAGCGGCTAGAGTCCGAATCGCTATGCGCAACGTTCTCATACCTCTGCCGGACACCGACTTTGATGTAACCGAAGTCGCCGTTCCCTGGAAGATGCTCACCGATGAGGGCCATCAGGTCACCTTTGCAACCGAGAACGGAGACGTTGCCGCAGCCGACCAGCTGCTGTTGGATGGGGTGATCTTCGGCAAACTTGGCGCCGAGCCGGAGCCGCTGGCCTTCTACGCTGAGATGATCAAATCTGCCGAGTATCTCACGCCGACTCCGTGGCGTGATCTGGAGATGAGTAACTTCGGCGGGCTCATACTGCCCGGTGGTCATGCGCCAGGTATGAAGCAATACCTGGAGTCAAAAGAGCTGAGAGCCAAGATCCTCGAGTTCTGGCAGCTGAGGAGACCGCTTGGTGCGATCTGCCACGGAGTTGTGCCCCTCGCCCGGACCTATGACCCTGAGAATGACGCGAGCATTCTGTTCAACCTGCACACGACGTGTCTTCCGAAGTACATGGAGAAGGCCGCGTTTTACACTACGTTCTGGCGCAGATGGCGCTATTACCGCACATCCAAACGCTATGTGGAGACCGAAATCCGAGCGCAGCTCGACGATGGTGGCATTCAGTTCCACCGAGGTCCACACGTACTTTCTCAGCGTGGAACAGCAACCGACCACACCCATGCATTCGTTATTGAGGACGGCCGCTATTTGTCAGCCCGTTGGCCCGGCGACGCGTACTTGTTCTCGGAACGTTTCATCGAAATGCTCGGCGCCGAGAGCTGGTAACCCCTCCCGACCGTCTCCTCAGCGGCCTAGCCTGAGGAGATGGACGATACGATCGCGATTCATCATGCAGGCACCGAGTGGCGTTTCGATCGTGCGTTCCTTGGCTCGAACTGGACCTGCATCTGGGGAAAGGGATGCAAAGGGATCCTCGACAGACCCAGTACGGAGCTCCAACACGGCTGCTGCTCTGTTGGTGCCCAGTTAACCGACGAAGACGAAGCTCGGCTGATCTCAGCGCTCGGAGCATGCATACCCGAAGAGCTGTTCGAGCGAGCTCAGGCAGCCCGGGACGGAATATTTGCTGACTTAACTCGCTCCAGTACCCGCGTTGTTGATGGCGTCTGCATCTTCCACAACTCCACAGACTTCCCAGGCGGAGCTGGCTGCGCTCTACACCTGGCGGCACAGGCAGCTGGGGAGTCACCCCTTACCTGGAAGCCGGGCGTCTGCTGGCAACTTCCGGTCAGGCTTGAAGAGTCCAGCGACGCGACCGCGGTCCAAGTGCGCGCCTGGTCCCGTGAGGACTGGGGCGACGACGGAAAGACGATGGCTTGGTGCTGTACTGAGGAGCCCGAGACTTACGTGGGCCAGGAGATGGTGCTCGACTCACTCGCGAATGTGATCACGGAGCTTGTTGGCACAGAGGTCTACATCCAACTTCGCTCAGCGTTTCACGAGACCGGATCGAGAAACACCTGATCGAATGCCGCTTCGGCAGCTCCCACGAGAAGCACACTGTCACCCAGCGATGACGGGACGATCTTGACCCGCCGAGCGGATTCCGCCAGCGCTCTGCGTTTGAAGGTCTCGTCGATGGAGTTCACGGTCAGCGGATAGATACGCTCGAACAGGCCGCTGAGCACCACCATCTGCGGGTTGAGCGCATTCACGAGCCCAGCGACACCGACGCCGATCCAGCGTCCCTGCTCAGCAACCGCACCAAGAGCTACGTCGTCTCCTGCGAGTGCGGACTCGATGAGAGCATCAATGCCTACTCTTCCACTGTCCGCTGCACGACCAGCCCGACGCAGCAACGCTCCTTCGCCAACCTCGGTCTCCCAGCAACCAACTGAACCGCACTGACAAGGAACTCCGTCAGGATTGACAGCCATGTGTCCGAACTCGCCAGCGAAGCCGTCCGCTCCTGATATTGGGCGACCGCCCGCAACGAGACCACCTCCGACGCCGACTTCGCAGAAAATGAATATCAGATGCTCAACACCTACGGCCGCGCCACGACGACACTCGGCAAGGGCACCCAGGTCAGCCTCATTCCCAATCACGATCGGGACCTCTGCCCCAAAGAGATCACGGAGGAGATCGCTGAGCGGTACCTCTGTCCAGCCCAGGTTCGGAGAGTTCTCGACGACCTGCCCACCCCGCCGCACCAGGCCGGCATTTGCAACTCCAACGCCGAGCAGCCTGCGGCCGTCAAGAAGATCTTCGACCTCCGCCACGAGCTCCGCAATGTCAGCAATGGTCTCAGCCACTGGAGTTCGGTCACGTGAGCGCTCACGGCGTGTCTCACGCAGAATGACGCCGCCAAGCCCAACGACCGCAAGCGCTATCGAGTCAACGCTCACTTCGATGGCGACCACAACGTTGTGCTCACCATCAACAGCGACGACCGGGAGGTGGCGTCCGTCAGCACCCGAAGCAAGCGCCTGCTCAGCCACGAGACCCGCTTCTGAAAGAGTGCCCAGCAGATAGGCGAGTGATCCGGTGGTCAGGCCAGTTCGCTCAGCCAGATCAGCACGCGATGCGGGGCCATCCTGATGTAGCACGCGCAAAATGGCTGCGAGGTTCTCGCGTTGCCTCGATTGGCTGTGGTTCTCCAACCTGCCTCAACCATCCCCTCGTAGCTCACTCGGGCCGTCCCCGGTTGTGCCACCAGTCACAATTCTACCTCCGCTGAGGTAAAGATGCCCCTATCGCCCGCCGCGACGGCTGCTAGCTCATGGCTCCGCCGTAGGCGGCCAATGCGATAAGAGGCCCTCTCATGCCACCAACGAGCGCTGGTAGAGGCATCTCGGCGGTCGCCGAATACACTCGGGAGACCGAACGTGCGCGGCAAAAAATTCGCCGACGGTCTGGCCTCTTGCTCGACAGCACCAACGCTCAGCGGTAGATGGCCTCGCCGGTGTCGACGGCTTCAAAGGCCGAGCCTGACACCTGCTTGATAGCCCGAAGAGCATCGTCGTCCCAGCGGCTGTCGGGTGCCCCGGAGATCATCCAGTCACTGCCGTTGTCTGCCACGTACATGCCGTGCTTCTTGAGCGCACGCAGAATGACCTGTACCTCAGGCGGATATCCAGAGATGTCGAAGTTGGCCTTGAGGCGGAACAGCGCACCCATGGGTGGACGATCGGGATCTGTGGAGGACGACGCATAGTGTGTCGCGGGGTGGATAAACGCACGCTGTGTCTGACTCACCGTGAAGCGCAGCGCATGGCCAATCTCGCCGGAAGCAACTTCGTCGTACTTCACGAGCAGCGGATACATTGGGAGGCCCGCGGCGTCTGCGCTGGTCCACTCATCGGGACGAAGCGCCAGCGTGCGCATGTCGAAGATCGCACCGGAGCCGGCCGACCACTGGGCTTTGCCGGGTCCAGGTGGCTGAGCATCAAAGAGCTCGTACAGTTGACATTCCTGCTCGTTCACCAGCAGAACATGGCGATCGCCGTCTCCGTTGGGGCCCCCTTCGATGAGAGGGTTCGCCGGAATTGGGTATGGGCCCGGGTCACTGTCTTCGTCGTAGAGGAAGCTGACTGGCACTCGCGGCGTAGTGTTGTCGACCTTCGTGAACGGGATACCATTGGGCGCTCCGTCATAGACAGTGCCGAAGTCCGGATGCAGTGTGTCTGAGGCACCAATCGAGTTCACCCACGCGGCACTCTGGGGATGGACCGGCAGCTGCGAGACGTCATTGGAAATGTAGGTGCTCGCCAATGCGGTGCTGCAGCTCGCTGTGCTGTTCGACGGATCACCATAGTGCGCTGCATTTCCGAACGGGACCACCTCACCCCCCGTTGTCGCCAGCCAGTACCCCGCCCGACTGGGAGTGGCCCCGAGCGCACCAAAGGTCTGACCCGACTCCGCACCTGATCCAAAGAAGCTGGTGTCCCCGTAGCTGAACACTCCCCCGTCACTCGCAAACAGCCAGTAGCCCTTCCCCGAGATCGTTGGCGTCATGCCAATGATCGGCTTGTTCAAAGGCAACTGCGCTGCTGAGCCTTCAAAGCGGGCTGAGCCGTAGCTGAATACACCGCCATCTGAGGCCACCAGCCAGTACCCCCTGCCGTCGGGTACCGCTGTAGCGCCGACCACAGGTCGGTTCAGCGGCAAAGCGCCGGCAGACCCGAAGAACGCCGCCGAGCCGTAGTTGAAGACACCGCCGTCTGAGGCCACGAGCCAGTAGCCGAGTCCATCAGGCGCAGCGACCCCTGCCACGATCGGCCTATTGAGTGGGATAGCAGCAGCAGATCCGTAGAAGTCCGCGTCGCCGTAAGAGTACACCTCGCCAGCACTCCCGAAGATCCAATAGCCCTCACCACTGCTGGTGATCGCCAGCGATACGACGGCTGTCGAGGCCGTAGGTGAACCGAAGTCCTGGGCGTCGCCGAAGGCCCAGATTTGACCGGCCTGGCTCACCATGAGGTAGCCCTCCCCCGTGGGAGTCGAAACGAGTCCGACCACATCGGTGGGTGCCGCACTGGCGGGCGCCTGGCTTCCCAGCAAAGCGATCATGACCAGCGCGAGAAGCGCTGCGACGGCGAGAAGACCTCGTCTCACGATCTGGGGGTACATACGCCTAGACACCTCATCATGTCGCTACTACCCGCCTCTTCGACATCATCCTCGCATAGCTGGACTCATTCTTGTTCACGTTCACTGACCGTTAGTCCTCAGAATGGGGTTCAAAATGCCGAATATAGCGCCATGAAGAGCAAACGGATCTTGCTGGCCAGCACCCTCCCTGGTGCCGTCGTCTTCGGCGCGGCCGCGCTCTCAGGCATCTCATTCCCGGGCTCGATTTATGCCCTGTTCTATTTCACTTTCGTCATCACGGTCGGCTGCGCCGCACTAGCCCTCTATGTGCTCAAGACGGCAAGAAAGACAGACCTCCCAGAGCTTGGGGTGCTCGCTGCAGGACTGTTCGCCGTATCGGTTCTTCCGATGGTGCACGCCCTCACGCTGCCGGGCGTTCTCTACGGACCAAACAACGCCGTCATGTTCGGTGCTTGGGCGGGTCTGCCCCTTGGACTCGTTATTGCTGCACCTACGCTGCTCAAGCCGCGGCCCTTTACGACTCGCATTCTCAGACACTGGCGTGGATACACCACGGGCACCGTCGTCGCCACAGCGGCCCTTTGTGCCTTCTTGTTGATCTCACCCAATACGCTGCCAGCACCGTCTCCCCTTAACTGGTGGACTCTGCTCGGTGCGGCCTTTGGCCTGACTGGAGCCGTCAAGCTGAGCCTGCGACAGGCCGGTCTCTATGAGGTCGGCCAGCGGCTTCCTTCTTTGGTCGCTGCTCTGGGATTTGGCTACATCGGTATGTCCTCGCTCGTCTGGCTCGTCGGCGATCCGTTAGGCCTTGCATCCTGGCTCGCCCACGGATTCGACGGCTTCGGCGTGCTCCTGGCCGGAGCTGGCTTGTGGCTGGCCCACCGCTCGGACACCCAGGTCGCCGACATATTTGCACCGGTACTCACCCGAGAGCCGCTCATGGCCCTGCGACTCGGTGTCTCCCCGCAGGTAACGGCGTTTCTCAAGGATCTGGCAACCAAGGATGCCTCCACTCGCGCCCACGTGGTGCGGGTAGCCGAACTCGCCATGGTTCTCGGCGAGAACGATGCCATGGCCGGAGCACAGCTCCGTGATCTAGGACTTGGTGCGATCCTGCATGACATTGGCAAGATCAGGGTTCCGGACGCGATTCTCAAGAAGCCAGGCGCCCTAAACGACGGCGAGTACGAGCAGATGAAACTTCACACGGTGTGGGGTGACGAGATCCTTCGCTGCGACCCCGAGTTCGTTGAGGTGGCGCAGTTGGTGCGAGGGCATCATGAGAGACCGGACGGGCGGGGCTACCCAGACGGACTCAGCGCCCACGAAATTCCAGTGGCCTCGAACATCATCTCTGTCTGCGATGCCTGGGACGCAATGGTGCAGGACCGCCATTACCGAAACGGCATGGGTACAGACAAAGCGCGAGCGATTCTGAACGAACATGCTGGCAGCCAGTGGAGCGAGCATAGTGTCGACCTCCTCCTCGCAGCTGTCGATGATGGCTGGGAGCCAGCCGGCACCTTCGAGGACCTGGGAGCCGTCAGCGTCTGCGGAGACGCTCTGCCCGTCGCCTAGTCCTTCGCTGCACTTGCGCGAAAGCAGTCCAGAACTACCTCAACGTCATCGTCGTTGATGTCGAGGTGGGTAACGAGTCTCATCTTCTCTTCTACCAAAGAGATAACACCGGCGGCCTCGAATCGGGACTGAAGTCCGGGCAGATCAAACGTGCTGACATCTACGAACACCATGTTGGTGTCTGCCGAGACGACGCTGACGTCCGGGATGTCTTGTAATCCCTGTGCGAGTAGCTGCGCCCGTCCATGGTCATCGGCCAAGCGGTCAACATGGTTATCGAGCGCGTAGAGCGCGGCGGCGGCCACAACTCCCGCCTGGCGCATTCCTCCGCCGAGCATCTTGCGCCACCGGTGGGCCTCTTCGATGAGCTCTCTGTTCCCGGTGAGAACCGAACCGAGGGGCGCCCCAAGGCCCTTCGAGAAACAAGCCGACACGCTGTCGAACCCCGTGGCGACATCTGCGAGAGCGAGATCCTGAGCCACAGCTGCATGCCAGAGTCGAGCCCCATCCAGGTGCACTGAGAGCCCGGATTCGCGGGCGATACCCTGGGCCGCCTGTACGTAGTCCTGGTTTAGGACCTTGCCGTCGTGAGTGTTCTCCATACATAACAAAGTGCTTAACGCGTAGTGCGACAAATGGCTGTCGGTCACGATTGTCTCAGCCAACTCCTCGAGGGCAAACTCGCCATGTTCGTCGAGTCTCGCGAGGTGCGGTAGAACTCCACCGAGCACCGCCGCGCCGCCAGCTTCGTACTTGTACGCGTGGGCACTTCGGCCAACAACATACGCATCGCCCCGCTGGCAGTGGGAGAGGATCGCACACAGGTTGGACTGGGTCCCTGAGGTAACGAAGAGGCCGGCTTCCTTACCAAGACGCTCAGCGGTTGTCGCCTCGAGGCGGTTCACTGTTGGATCGTCACCAAACACGTCGTCACCAACGTCGGCGTCGTGCATCGCCTTGCGCATCTGGTCGGTCGGACGAGTGACAGTATCGCTACGCAGATCGATCACGAGATCTCCATGGTTCTAGGGCGAGAGGTGGCGGGGTGGTTATGAAACCTCAAGCGTCCCGGCGTGGTGACAGGCAGACTCAAGGCCCACTGAACGCTGCATCAGCGGCGGCTCCTCTGTCGTACAAATGTCCGTGGCCTTCCAGCAGCGTGGATGGAAGCGACAACCAGTAGGCGGATCAAGCGGACTTGGCGGCTCGCCTTCAAGGCGTATCCGCCGCCGTGCGCGCTCCTTGACAGGATCCGGCACGGGCACGGCCGAGAGCAGCGCCTGGGTATAGGGGTGGGTCGGATTGCTGAAGACCTCATCGCGGGTGCCGATCTCGACGATCTTGCCTAGGTACATCACCGCCACACGGTCTGAGATATGGCGGACAACCGAGAGATCATGGGCGATGAACACCAGCGCGAGATCGAGCTCTTTCTGCAGCTCGACGAGCAGGTTCAGAATCTGTGCCTGAACAGAGACGTCAAGCGCAGATACCGGCTCATCGCAGATAATCAACTTGGGCTTCGTGGCGAGTGCTCGAGCGATACCGATGCGCTGGCGCTGTCCACCTGAGAACTCGTGCGGGTAACGCTTAGCGAACGAGGGATTAAGACCCACGCGGTCAAGCAGACGAGCGACTTCTGCATCGAGGTCGTCGTCCAGATTCCACACCCGCAGACCCTCACCGACGATGTCGCGCACCGTCATACGGGGATTCAAACTGGCGTACGGGTCCTGAAAAACGATCTGCATCTCTCGGCGCAGAGCGCGCAACCGCTTCTGATCAAGACCCACGACCTCTTGGTTCTCGAACCACACCTCACCGGAGGTGGCTTCGATAAGGCGCAGCACAACGCGGGCCATTGTCGACTTGCCACAGCCTGACTCCCCAACAACACCGAGAGTCTCGCCACGCCGCACCGAGAAGGACACGCCATCGACGGCTTTCACATAGCCGGTCTTGCGGAACAGTCCGGTGCCGACGGGAACCTCAAAGTATTTGGTCAGGTCCCGCACCTCAAGAACTGGTGCTTCGGGAACTGTACCGGGTGTAGTGCGGTCAGCAACGATATCGGTCATGTCGCCACCTCGGCCGAGCCGCGCATGCGTTCAGACCAATCAGGGTCTGCTGCGTAGTGACACGCGGCGAACTGCGCGGGGCCAACCTCGCGATACTCGGGATATTCCGTTCGGCAGAGATCGGTGGCGAGGTTACAGCGCGGTGCGAAGCGGCAACCGGGCGGCGGAGCAATGAGGTTCGGTGGCGCTCCCTGGATCTGATAAAGATCCTCGGACTTATCGCTGTCGATCCGAGGCATCGAACTCAGCAGGCCCCAGGTGTAGGGGTGCTT
The DNA here is from genome assembly GCA_964446225.1 of uncultured Acidimicrobiales bacterium. GTDB lineage: Bacteria > Actinomycetota > Acidimicrobiia > Acidimicrobiales > Poriferisodalaceae > CAYUOD01. The sequence continues at coordinate 15,617 of CAYUOD010000017.1, forward strand.
GGGGTCCTCGTAGATGCCGTAGACATCCTGCTGCTCGACCATTCGTCCGGCATACATCACCATGACACGATCTGCCATGCCGGCAATCAGGCCGAGGTCGTGGGTGATCAGGATCACTGCCATGTTGAGACGCTCACGCACCTCTTGCAGTACGTCCATGACCTGGGCCTGTACGGTCACGTCCAAGGCTGTGGTCGGCTCGTCAGCGATCAGTACCTTCGGATCCAACGCCATCGCCATCGCGATCATTGCACGCTGGCGCATGCCACCGGAGAACTCGTGGACGTAGTTCCGCGAGCGATCTCCGGGATTCGGAATGCCGACAAGCGCCAGGAGTTCGACTGCCCGCTCGTTAGCATCAGACCTTGAGATCTTCTCGTGTGCCCGGATCATCTCCGCGATCTGCACGCCAACCCGGTGCACCGGGTTGAGAGCAGTCAATGCATCCTGGAAGATCATCGCAATCTCAGCGCCTCTCACTGCTCGCATCTCCTTCTTGGAAATGCGAGTCAGGTCACGGTCCTCGAACATCACATGCCCGCTGGTAATGCGCGCGCTTCGAGGCGGAATGAGACCGAGAATGCTGAGGGCGGTCATCGACTTGCCACAGCCGGATTCGCCCACTATGCCCAGTATCTCGTTTGGATAGAGGTCGAACGAGACGCCGTCCACTGCCCGTACCACACCGTTCTCGGTGTCGATGCTCGTGTAGAGATCCTGCACCGACAGGATCGGTTCCTGCGCCACGCCTATACCTTCTTCTGGGTTGGATCGAGTGCGTCTCTGAGTCCATCGCCGATGAAACTCACGCAGAGGGCGGTGATGACAATCGCCAGCCCTGGATACCAGACCAGCCATGGAGCAGTGACAAGGTAACCCTCGTTACCGCCCAACATGTTGCCCCAGGTAGCGGTTTGTGTCGCATCCACGCCCAGTCCGAGGAACGACAGGGCCGACTCGGCCAGAATCGCCGCTGCCACGCCGAGAGAGGCGTTCACGGTGATGATCCCCACGAGATTCGGCAGCAGATGTCGTCCGATAATGCGACGACTTGGTACTCCCAAGGCGCGGGCGGCCTCAACGAACTCCCTTTCTCGCAACGCAAGAACCTGTCCCCTCACAATGCGCGCCAAAATCATCCAGCCGAGCAGGGCCAAGATGAGTACCACGTCCCGGACGCTGCCACCCAGGATTCGTGCGGCAACGATTGCGACCATCAGAAATGGGAGCGACAGCAGGATGTCCACAAACCGCATCAGGATGGCATCTGTTTTACCACCGAAGAAGCCCGAAGCGAGCCCGACAGCCGTGCCGATGAAGGTCGAGATGACCGCCACGGACACGCCCACCAAAAGACTGATTCGGCCCCCGTAAAGGATGCGGCTGAAGTTGTCCCTTCCAAGCGAGTCGGTGCCCAGGAGGTAGGTCGAGTTCGGAGACTGGAAGGAATCGGAGAGGTTCTGCTCGGTTTCTCCAAATGGGGCTATGAGTGGAGCGAAGATCGCTGACAGCACGATGATCAACAGGACCACCGTTGCGATCATCGCGGACTTGTGCCTGCGGTACTTCCGCCAGGCCAGTTGTACCTGACTAAATGTCTCGGTCTGGATACCCTCTGCTTCGAGCGCATCCTGTGTGCGAGATTCTGATGACGGGTCGCGATCACTCATAGCGAATCCTTGGATCGAGGAAGCCGTAAAGGATGTCAGACAGCAGGTTCATGGTCATCACTGCAATCGCGACGATAAGCATCGTTGGTAGCAGAGTCATGTAGTCACCGCCGGAAAGCGAATCCAGGAAAAGAAGGCCCATACCTGGGTACTGAAAGATTCGCTCGGTGATAATCAGGCCACCGACAAGCAGGCCGATGTCCGCAGCTGCCTGGGTGCTCACAGGTATGAGGGCCGTACGCACGCCGTGGTGCATCACGGTGCGACGCTCCTTGAGACCCTTGGAGCGAGCGGTGCGGAGATAGTCCGAGCCCAGAACTTCGAGCATCGAGGCGCGCATATAGCGCGAGTAGACGCCAATGAGCTGCACAGACAGGGCGATCGCTGGCAGGATCATATGTTTCAACCGCAGTACGGGGTCAAAACCCTGTTGACCAGGTGGATACAGTCCCGCCGACGGCAGGGCAGGGCCGTCCAGATTGAGCCAGTTCTGGAGGTAGAGAGCAAAGAACAGCTGCAGCATGAGACCAAGCCAGAAGACCGGAATCGAGATACCGAGGAAGGCCAGGCCTGTTGCGGTGTAGTCGAAGAGCGTGTTTTGACGGACCGCAGCTATGGCGCCGATCAATATGCCGAGTAGCAAAGAGAACGTAACCGCAAGCGCAAGAAGGGCAAGCGTGTTGGCCAGAGCGGACTCAATTTTTGGCCACACCGGCTGATTGGTGACGAATGAAGTTCCGAGGTCACCCTGCAGGAAGTTCGTCAGCCACTTCCAGTACTGCTCAATTGCGCTCTTGTCGAGTCCAAGCGACTTCACCAGGTTTGCTTTGTCCTCAGCGCTAACGCGGGGATTCAGTGTCAGCTGACCCTCGGGGCTCGCAACCTCTCGCGCTCCAAAGAAGACTATGAGACTAATAACAAAAAGGTTTGGAATGAAGACGAGAATTCGCTTCAGGACATATCTGAGCATGCCGCTTGTGG
>CAYUOD010000018.1:0-12275 GCA_964446225.1 uncultured Acidimicrobiales bacterium
GAATCAACCGAGCTTAGATCTCAGTGAGGCTGCCGGCCTCGTCGAACTTGGCGTAGGGGTTGTAAGCAACCTCCCAGCGGTGTCCATCAGGGTCAGCGAAATAGAAGTTATAGCCACCCCAGAACGCCTTCTCAGGCCCCTTGAGAATCTTGACCCCCAGCGCGTTGAGTTCTGTCGCGGCAGCGTCGACCGCTTCTTCGCTTTCCAGGTTCAGAGCCAGAGCCACGCCCGCTGGCTGCTGCGCCCAGTCCTCGGAGGCAACTGCATCTTCTGCCAACGCGTCGTAACCATAAAGACCCAACACCGAGTCGGCCGTGTAGATGAAGGTGATCTGCTCGTTGGAGCCCGAGGACTTCTTCCAACCCAACGACTCGTAGAAACTTGTCGAGGCACCAAGGTCTCTCACACCGAGAGACACCATCGAAATTCGTGCGGGGATCATGTCTGGCTCCAGTTCGTTCAAACCTCACCGTACAAACGGGGTGCTACACCGATGGAAGCTTCAGCGCCTGATAAGGACCTGTGACGAAGAACCAAGCCGCAGACACCAGTCAGCACACTAAGTTGCAGAGATGACCAGTTCGTCGCCCCGGGGGCCACAGACACTGCGGATCAGCAGTGGGAACGCTTCGGTCGTCGTACAAGCCTGCGAGATCCCTGAGATCGACGTCGCTGGCCATGACACGATCGATATTCCCAACGGCGTCGAGATACATCCGACCGAAGCCCTTGAGATCCGGGTCCCCATTGGAACGCACGTGATTGTCGGAAGCAGCAACGGCAATATCGAGACCCGTGGCCAACTCGGTCGTGTGGCGGTCTCGTCCGACAGCGGCCACGTCTCTATCGAGAATGCACACGAGATCGATATCCGCAGCGAAAACGGGCAAATCGACATCGGCCATTGTGAAGGCGAGTGCAGAGTCCACGCCAAGGACGCCACGGTCGCGCTAGCTCTGGCAGGGTCGGCCGATCTCACGACCAAAAACGGACACATCCATTGCGAGTGTGTCACCGGTGACACAACAATTCGTAGCGTGAACGGACAGGTATCGCTCGGCGTCGAAGGGCAGGGCGATGTGGACGTCGAAGTCATCAACGCGCAGGTGGACATCGAAATTCCGGCAGAATGCTGCCCCAGCGTGACCGCTGAGTCTGCGTGCGGCCACGTGCACGCACCGGTAACCGCTGGCACAGACTTCGAGATAGCGGTGAAGTCGGCGAACGGTCAAGTCTCTGTCAACTACCGATGAGCAAGGTCGACGGCGTCGTACTGTTCACAGATCTGGTCGCCTTCACCGCCTTTACGGCGGCCGCGGGTGACGAAGCGGCGCTTGAGGTCCTCACCGGAACCGAGAAGACCCTCATAGACACTCTGCCTGCAGATGCCCGACTCGTGAAGACACTCGGCGACGGAGCCATGCTCTGGTTCCCGTCAGCGGCTCAGGCGGTCTCTACCGCGCTCGATCTGCAACGACGGTTCATTGCCGACAACTCACGCGGAGAGATGCCGGTTTGGGTCCGCATCGGTGGGCACTTCGGAAGCCAGACGACCTACGGGCACGACCTCGTTGGCCACGCGGTGAATCTCGCCGCCCGCATATCTGACCAGGCTGGTCCCGGCGAGGTGCTGGTGTCCGAGGCCACGGTCACCGCCATTGGTGACGCGCTTGGTGACAGCGTTGACTTTCTGCCTGTGGGCCCCACCACGATGAAGGGCATCCCCGAGCCTGTGTGGCTCTACCGCGCTGTCAGCGTCTAGAGACGGGCGAGGCCGACCGCCTCACCCAAAGATTCAGCTACCGGAGCACCGGTCCTTGCGAGGGTCTCAACCGTGTGCTCGCCACCAGCTATCAACACGACGTGTATACCCGCGGCCTGAGCTGCGTGCGCGTCGTCTTCGGTATCTCCGATCATCGCGACCTCAGCCGCTGAGACGCCAAGGCTCAACAGGCGGGAGAGATGATCACGCAGGTGCGGTTCCTTCTGCCCGCCACCGCCTGCACGCAGCCCGTCCATGCAGATGAAATGCCCGTCGATGCCGATGCGCTCGACGAAAGGGACCAGATTCTCGTGACGCCACATCGAGAGGACCGACTGGGTGGTACCAGCAGCCTGTAACTGCGACAGAACCCCGCGGGCCCCGCTACGAAGATCGCCTTCTTCCATGATCTCGTGGTAGGTGTCGTGAAAGGCATCGTCCATGGCCTTCCACTGCTCAGGGGTGAACTCACGGCCCAGCACTTCGGCATAGAACTCATGCACCGGTCGACGAAACTGGCTCTGGTATTCCGACGAGCTCAGCGCACGCCCACCCACGGTCGCCATGGCCGCGTTGGATGACCTCAGGACGAGGTCAAAGTCGTCGAAAAGTGTGCCGTTCCAGTCCCAGATGATGTGGCGCATGACCCGTCCATCCTACAAAGTGCCCAAATCGCCGTGGAAAACTCCCCCAATCAACCCGGAGGCGTAGCCCCATTACCGCATATGGGATGGGTTTACGCTTCCCGTGATTTTGGGGCCGTTGGGACCTTGGGTTCCTTGGGCAGGCCCAGCACTCGCTCGCCGACGATGTTGCGCTGGATCTCGGCTGTACCGCCCCAGATCGTCTCTGAGCGGCTGAAGAAGAACGCCGACTGCATCGCATCGACTGGATACTCGGGTGTTCCACGGCGTCGCCCGACACCCGACACGCTCTCGTCCTTGCCGCTGCCCATCAAGAGCTGGGCCTCAGGGCCGAGGATGTCCAGATAGAGCTCCATGACAGTGCGGTGATACTCAGACCAGTTCATCTTGTTCATCGCGCCAATAGCCGCGGCCTTGTGGTCTTTGTTCAGGATGGATGCGAGGCCACGCAGGCCGTGCACCTCCATGATCTTGACCTTGCTCCACGCCCAGGCCAGGCGCTGTCGGATTATGGGATCGTCGATCTTTCCGTTCGCCCGTGCAGCTTCGACGATGATCTCCAGTTCCTTCTCAAACCGGCGATGCCCAGTGGTGGCAGAGGCGCCCCGTTCGAAACCGAGCGTGGTCATGGCGACTTTCCAGCCGTTGTTGAGGCCGCCTACGACATCGTCCTTTGCGCAGCGTGCGTCGGTGAAGAAGACCTCGTTGAATTCCTCGGACGCATCCACCTGCTTGATGGGACGGGTCTCGACGCCCGGCTGGTCCATCGGCACGAGCAGATACGAGATACCAGCGTGCTTGGAGACCGACTGATCGGTGCGGGCGAGCAGGAAACAGTAGTCAGAGTTCTGGGCCTGTGTGGTCCAGACCTTCTGGCCGTTGATGACCCACTCATCGCCGTCGAGTTCGGCCTTACAGCTCAACGAGGCCAGGTCGGAGCCTGAGCCGGGTTCGCTGAAACCCTGACACCAGGACGTCTCGCCTTTGAGGATTCCGGGGATGAAACGCTTCTTCTGCTCCTCGGAGCCCCATTGCAGAATCGTGGGCCCCACCAGCGTGTCACCAAAGAAGTCGGCCCGCATCGGCGCGCCCGCACGCTCAAACTCTTCGGCCAAAACCACGGACTGCATGGTGGTGAGACCTTTACCGCCGTACTCGGTCGGCCAGGATGCACAAATCCATCCGCCCTCGAAAAGTTTGTTCACCCAATTCTCGCTGAACGCCTCTCGATCTTCGGGCGCTGCCTTGTTGCCACGCTCGAACCAGCCGTCCGGAAGGTTCTCCTCGAGCCAGGCTCGGATCTCGATGCGGAACTCTTCAGCTGGGGCGGGATAGGTCAAATCCATAGGCTCATGTTACCGAGCGGTAACTAGCCCGACAAAATTTGGATATGTCGCACGTCAGCCTGTGGCAATAGAGTGCAGCCATGACGCTCACCGAATCTGCACCCAAGAAGCGCCCACGCTGGACTCACCAGTGGAAGGAGTTGCAGAACGAGGTTATACAAAGCGGCCTGTGTACCGGCTGCTCGGGGTGCGTCATCGCATGCCCGCACGACGTCATCGGCTATGAGCACAAACAGGGCGGCTTCAAGCCCTTCCATCTCGAAGAAGAGCTCGGGCCCGACGACTGCACCCACGGCGTCAAGGGCTGCACCTCATGCACTCGGGCATGCCCCCGGTTCCGTGACTGGGAAACTGAAATCGACGAGCTGTTGTTTGATCGCACGCGCACAGCCGATGAAGCCGCTGGCATCTACAAAGACGTCATTCTGACCCGGGCCAGCGACGAGTTCGTGCACGAGACCGGTCAGGACGGTGGCCTCGTCTCGGCCATCCTCATCTGGGCCCTTGAACACGGATATGTGGACGCCGCGCTCACCTCATACCTTGCTGACGAGGGCGACGCATGGACGGCCATTCCCGGTGTGGCCTACAACAAGGACGACGTGCTGCGGGGCGCCGGCAGTCGCTACACCTACTCAGCCAACACACTCGCCTACGACGAGGCCATCGAGCATGGCGCCACCAAGCTCGCCCACGTCGGGATGGGCTGCCAGACGTCCATCGCACCGGTCATGAAGGCACGCAAGATCGGCAAGGTCGGCAAACGCTTCGCACTCACGATTGGCCTGCTCTGCTCAAAGTCCTTTGACGAGTCGATCTTCGAAGAACTCTTCTGGACGAAGTACAACCTCAACCGCAACGACATCGCCAAGACCAACATCAAGGGCGTATTCCAGATCTGGATGAAGGACGGCGCCTACCACGGCATTCCGCTCAAGGAATGCCACGCCTGGACGCGTGAGGGCTGCAACCACTGCCCCGACTTCGCCGCCGAGCATGCCGACATCTCCACCGGCGGCATCGGCAAGTTCGCCGACTGGACACTCACCGTTATTCGCAGCGAACTGGGTCGCGAGGTCATTATGAAGATGCTTGAGGACGGTTCTCTCATCGGCCGGCCTGGCGAGGACGACCCCGATGCCCTGGCGCTCATGGACCGACTCGCTCAGAACTCTCGCAAACGCTGGCCCAAGTTCGCGAATGAGGTCCCGGCGCTGCTTCCCGCGCCAGCCAAATCCCGCTGAGACCTCGCTGAATTAGGCGCGACAGGCCGAAACGAGTTGCTCAAGCACCGGCGTGGGCTCGTAGTCCGTCAACTCGGGGTCTATCAGCGCGGCGAAATCCTCATAGGCCATGGCCTGTTGGGCGCCCGTAACCACACACTGGCACTCTGAGGGAGCGCCGCCGACCGCGGTGCAGCCCTGCACGAAATCGGCCACACCCTCAGCGGGGTACTCAAAAAAGATCGTCGTCGTGGTGGGTACAGTGGTTGTTGTTACGAGCTCGGTAGTAGTTGCAGAACTCGTACTAGTCGTGGTCTCCGAAGCAGAATCGGAACCCGACGAGCAGGCCGCTACGAGCAGGCCAACGACAATAAGAACAGCTACTCGCTTTGACAGATCACGTATCACCACCGATATCCTGCCAGGCATAGGACTACCCAGGGGAACCTGATGCCAGAAGCTGTAATCGTCGCCGCGACTCGCACACCGATTGGTCGTGCGAAGAAGGGCTCACTCGTGGACTACCGTCCCGATGACATGAGCGGATTCATTATCGACTCGTTGATGAAGTCCGTGCCTGAGGTGGATCGTGCATCCGTCGAAGACGTCATCTGGGGCGCCGCAGGCCAGGCCGGCGAGCAATCCATGAACATCGGCCGCAACGTGGGGCAGCTCGGTGGACTGCCAGATTCAGTCCCTGGCACCAGTGTGAACCGCTTCTGCGCATCGTCGCTGCAGAGTATTCGCATGGCCTTCCACGCCGTCAAGGTCGGCGAAGGAGACACGTACATCGCCGGTGGAGTTGAGAGCGTAAGCCGTGCAGATGGTGGCTTCGGCATGGAGCACGCCAATCCGCGCTTCTATGACGCCAAGGCTGACAACTTCATTTCGAACATGTACATCCCCATGGGGCTCACCGCAGAAAACGTCGCTGAGCAGTACGACGTCTCACGCGAAGCCATGGACGATTTCGCGCTGCTCTCCCAGCAGCGTGCGGTTGCGGCCCAGGAGAACGGAATCTTTGCGCGTGAGATCACGCCGGTGACGCTGCCCAACGGCGACGTCGTGTCCAAAGACGACGGTCCTCGACCGAGCACAACCCTCGAGGGTCTCGCCAACCTCAAGCCGGTATTCAAAGAAGACGGCAAAGTCACAGCCGGCAACGCCTGCCCACTCAACGACGGAGCCGCAGCCACGCTCGTCATGAGCGAAGCCAAGGCCAACTCGCTTGGGCTCAAGCCACGAGCCCGCATCATTGCAAGTGCGGTGTCCGGCCTGGCGCCTGAGATCATGGGCGTTGGCCCGATCGTGGCGATCCAGAAGGTCCTGGATCAGGCCGGCATGACCATCGACGACATCGACTTCGTTGAGCTCAACGAGGCGTTCGCTGCTCAGGTCATCCCGATCGCTGAACACCACAAGATCGATATCGCGACGAAGCTCAACGTGCACGGCGGGGCAATCGCCCTCGGGCATCCGTTCGGCATGACCGGTGCACGCATCATGACAACGCTGCTCAACGTGCTCGACACCAACGACGCCACTTTCGGACTCGAGACCATGTGCGTCGGCGGCGGCCAGGGCATGGCCATGATCGTGGAGCGCCTTAACTAGAGGAGTGCCTGCGACATCTGAATCTGCATCCGACACCACCCGGTTGCTCGACCTTGGGCCCACTGGCAGCGTCGTCGTTCTCGGCGACGAAGTCAGTGGGCTCTGTCAATCTCTGGTGGACCGCGGCTGGACAGACATTGCCCGACCCGACTGGCGTGACCTCTCGGTACTGCCGGGTGCTCAGACTGCCCTCGTAGTCGCAGTTGGCCTGTTGGATCAGCTTGAGGACGCGATAAGTCTCACCCGCGAAATCTGTCGTGCGCTGAGACCTGGTGGCCTCTACGTCTCGCTCGATACTCCGACAATCGGCGCCGCAACGATCGAATCATCCGCGCTCCTCGCTAGAAAAGAGCACTCCCCCGGCGCCCGGAGATGCCCGACCATCAAGCATCTTCTCCTGGAGATCACGAGCGCCGGGCTCACTGCCACGGCAGCCCGTTCGTCGCTCGAAGACGCGCTATCAGCAGGCGAACTGCGAGAGCAGGCTCGGGACGCAGGCGCAGTCTGGCCAGGACCCAGCGCGGAAGGCCTCTACCGCTACTTCGTGCTCAGACGCCAGGCCCTCGGCAGCAGCCGCAGAATGATCAAGATCATCCCCAGCTCGGGTCTCCCCAGAGATGTGCTGTTCTGGCTGGATACCACCGCCGAGATCTGGGCAGTCAAGGACGAGTCAACTCCCGCGCACGAATGAACACATCATCCAACATCGACTCGGTGAGCCGACCGGTGAACGTGTTCTGCTGACTGGGGTGAAACGAGCAGATGACCGTGCGCCCATCACTCACTGGCACCTCGACTCCGTGTCCAAACTTGGGGCGCGGACGAATCCCCAACAACCCCGCGGCCACTGCGTAGCCGAAGCCGCCGAGCGCCACGAATGTTGTGACGTTCCCAAGAATCGCGAGCTCCTCGTCCAGGAACGCCTTGCAGTTGTCGCGTTCTTCCACCGCGGGCTTATTGGCTGGTGGTGCGCATCTCACCGCCGCAGTTATGAATGCTCCGGTGAGTTCGAGTCCGTCGTCGACGTGGTCACTGTTGGGTTGATTGGCCCAGCCCGTGCGATGCAGTGACGCGTACAAGAAGTCGCCCGAACGGTCCCCTGTGAACATGCGACCCGTACGGTTGGCCCCATGTGCGGCGGGGGCCAGCCCGACGATCAGCACGCTCGCCTGCGGATCACCGAAGCCGGTACATGGCTTCCCCCAGTAGTCGTCGTCCTTGAAGGATGCCCGCTTTTCAACTGCCACCTGCTCACGCCACGCGACGAGCCGCGGGCACATGCGACAGCTCACAATGCGTTCGTTCAGATCATTCAGCGCTTCTGAGGCATCCATGGCATCACAGACTAGGTTGGCCGGGACGAATCGCACCAAGGAGAACACATGGCCAAGGGCACGCTTATCCTGCTCGTAAGACACGGTCAGACGACGACCACGGGCAAAGTGCTCCCCGGACGCGCCCCTGGCCTCTTCTTGAGTGAGGTCGGTGTGGCCCAGGCCGACGCAGCAGCCGCACGTCTGAAGAGCGCCAAAATCGCTGCGGTGTATGCGTCTCCGCTTGAACGCACCCAGCAGACCGCCAAGCCGATCGCCAAAGCAACCGGCAACAGAGTGCGCACCGACAAGGGCCTCATCGAGTTGGACGTGGGCGACTGGACCCACAAACGCCTCGGCGATCTCCGGCGCCGCAAGGAGTGGCAGCAGGTCCAGAACAGTCCGGGCACATTCACCTTTCCCGGCGGTGAATCGTTCAGGGACATGGCCCACCGGGTGACCGCGACTCTCCAAGCTCTCGCTGCCAAACACCCTGGCGAGGCCATCGTCGCAGTAAGTCATGCCGACAACATCCGGGCTGTCGTGTCTGACGCGATGGGCGCACACATTGATCATTTCCAACGCGTGGTGGTCTCCCCCTGTTCGATCACTACGCTGCTGTTCTCACCTGGAGGCCCGATGGTCTTCAACCTCAACACAACATCCGGCGACCTTTCGGAGCTTTCCCCTTCATGAGCGAGTCATACACGTTCGAAAGTGTGGAATTCTTCCGCACAGGCACCGTCGGTGAGCCCGGCGAAAGAGTGTTCTACATTCAGATCGAGAACAACGGTGTCACGTTCAGTTTTCGGTGCGAAAAAATGCAGGTAGCCGCACTCGCCGAGCAGCTTGCGCGTCTGCTCAACAGCCTCTCGATAACTGACTATCTGCCCACAGCGCCCGGCGATTTCGTAGAACCGGTCAGCACTGAGTGGACGGTCGCAAATGTGATCCTCGCCCACGATGAGCAGAACGATCGTATCGTCGTGCGCCTCAGCGAACTCGGCGAACAAGAGCAGGAAGAGGGCGCAGCCACGGCCACGACGTCCATCACCAGAGAACAGGCCCTGGCCTTTACCGTCGAAGCGTCACAACTGATGGATCAGGGCCGACCGCCGTGTCCCTGGTGTGAGCGCCCCCTGGGCGACGACCACATCTGCCCGCGCACGAACGGCCACGGAATCCACTAGGTGAGCCAACCCGACACAGCCGCCCGACTCGAGCTCCTGTCGAGCGAACCGCTGGAGATCGTCGGGCTGCTTGAGGGGGCGTCTAACGGCACGTTCTTGTCCCGACTGGGTAGCGATGAGCTTGCGGTCTATAAGCCGCAGCGATTCGAGCGGCCACTGTGGGACTTTCCTCCCGGCCTCGATCGCCGCGAAGCCGGAGCCTTTCTCCTCTGCGAGACCCTCGGCTGGGACTTTGTACCGGCCACCGTGCTGCGCGATGGACCCGTCGGCCCGGGCAGCGTGCAATGGTTCGAACAGGTCGACCTTGAGCAGCACTACTTCACCTTGCGCGAGGATCCCGCACATCTGCTCGACCTTCAGAAGATGTGCCTGTTCGACCTCATCGCGAACAACACCGACCGCAAGTCGGGCCATTGTCTGCTCACCGAAGACGGGCGCCTCATCGGCATCGATCACGGTCTCTGTTTCGCCGCCGATTTCAAGATCCGCACAGTGTTGTGGGACTTCGCGGGTGAGCCGGTACCTGAGGGTCTACGCGCCAACATGGCCACGGCCCAGAAGGGTCTGGCTGCCGTCATGGAATTGCTGGACGAAGATGAACAGGCCGCGTTGGAGCAGCGCTTCGAGGTCGTCGCAGAGCTCGAAGTCTTTCCAGCAGACGAGAGCGGCCGCCGCTACCCTTGGCCACTGGTATGAGCGGACGCATCACTGATCTGGACGAGCTCATTCGCGAGGTGGACCGGCTCGCCGAACGCCGCGAATGGCACGAACTGGACCAGCTGCGAATCGGGGCGCGCAAGGCCTTCGAGAGCGGCCATCAACTGTGGCCTGCTGGGGACTGGGCGGCCTATCGCCTGGCCCGAGAGGCCGGTGCGGAGTTGGCCGCAAAGATGGTCAACGAGGACGCGGCCAGATTCGCCATGGGCCCGCTCACAGAGGTCATCGCCAGCACACACACCTGGACTGAGCTAGAGCCACACCTCGATGCCGGCCCGACCAGAGCAGCCGTGTTCGTCGAGCGCCTCCTGCGCGGTGAGCAGGGTGATCCTCCAGACGACTACGCGCTCCATCTCGCCGCTCCCTCTCGGCTCTGCGTCTGGGAACCTGAGTACCTGCTCGCCGTCTACCACCTTGACCGCGTCGAGGTACCTGAACTTCCGCTCACCGTGCTTGCCACCGTCCAACTACCGGATTCGCAACCCGAGGCCGGAGACCCCCAAGCGCGCGGAGCGCTCGAACAGGTTGTGGCCCACTGGCGCCACCAGGCGGACATCCCAATTCGAACGTCCGCCGTCGAGGGCAGCGCCGTGGACGCGATCGCGCAGGTGGCAATAGATCGATCTGAGATTGGCCTGGCTGAAGTGGACTCCACGAGGGCGTTGCAGTACATGAGCTACGTTGGTGCATCGAGCGGGCGAGCTACCGGTCGTAGGGGTGCAGCCGCCGCCAGAGAATCCGCTGTGGCGGCGCTTCTGGCGGTCGCGGGGCTAGATGACGCGACCGATCCTCAAGAGATCGGCGCCGCCGCCACTGAGCTGCGCTGGTACCTGTGGGACGACGTCTCGCCGAGTGGTGGGTTCAGCTTCCGCATTGCAGCTGAGGACCCAGAGGAGTCACTCGCCTGGGCGGTGAGCGCGATCCTCCCACCCCTCGACACCCCAATAGGTGCGTAACTGGATCGGCTATAGCCCCCGAGACTTACGCATCTACGAGAGGGCCCCCAATAGGTGCGTAACTGGATCGGCTATAGCCCCCGAGACTTACGCATCTATGGGGAAAGGATGATCCGGATGGTAACCCGCGGGGATTGTTAGCCGCGGGCCTTGAGGGCCTCGATGAGCTTCGGCATGACCTTGTGTACATCGCCAACAACGCCGAGGTCAGCCACGCCAAAGATTGGAGCGTCCGGGTCCTTGTTGATCGCGATGATCGTCTTCGAACCCTTCATGCCGACCAGATGCTGCGTAGCCCCCGAGATGCCGCACGCCACGTAGACGTTTGGCTTCACGACCTTGCCAGTCTGTCCGACCTGCTTCGAGTAGGGCACCCAACCCGCATCAACGATTGCTCGCGATGCGCCGGTAGCCGCGTTCAGCAGAAGGGCCAGATCCTCAATCAAAGAGAAAGCCTCTTCCTGCCCAAGTCCTCGGCCTCCAGCCACGACGATGTCAGCCTCATCCAACTGCGGACCGGTGCGGTCCTCAGCGAAACGGCTTGTGATCTGCACTGCGCCAGACATGTCACCGGCGTCAAGCGCCTCAACGCTCGCAGGCGCTCCACCAGCCGACTCGACCGCAAATGACTTCGGACGGATCAGCGCTATGCCTGCTCCAGCGCCGGAGAAGCCGGTGACGACGTCGACCGTGCCACCGAAGATGGGCTCGGTGACGCTCACGCCGTCAGCGCCAATGTTCAGATCGACAGCGTTCGTCAGCACAGGTCGGTCAAGCTTCACCGACAGGCGTGATGCAACGTCACGACCACCGTATGTCTGTCCCAACAGGTATAAATCTGCGCCTTCCCCCGCGGCGGCCTTCGCGGCAACCGCAGCAGCAAGTGCGGGCGCCGAAAGTACGTCTCCGAGATCGCCGGTGGCGTACACGGCTGTGGCCCCGTGTTCTCCAAGCTCCGCGGCAACGGCTGCACCATCGCCCGCAAAGAAGCACTCGACTGTTGCGCCAGATGTACGGGCCTTGGCCAGTATTTCCAGCGTGACAGCAGCAACTGCGTCGCCGTCAGTTTCTGCATGTACCCAAATCTTTTGTATCGCCATGATGTCTCCTAAATGACCTTGAGCTCTTCGAGGAACGAAACGATGCGCTCATGGGCGTCACCGCTTTCGTCGTCGATGATCTCGCCGGCCTCTCGGGCCTCGGCTTCGATGACGGACAGAATTTCCTGGCCTGACCCAGCTGCACCAACGGTGGCTGGATCGATCTCCAGGTCAGCCAGTGTGAGCTCTTCAAGCGGCTTCTTCTTGGCCTGCATGATGCCCTTGAATGACGGGTAGCGTGGCTCGACCACGCCAGCAGTCACCGAGACCAGTACGGGCAGCGGCGTTACGCATACGTCGTATCCGGCTTCGGTCTGGCGATCGATGGTGGCAACGCCGTCGACAACTTCGATCTTCTTTGCAAAGGTCACCGAAGGCAGATCAAGCAGGGCTGCGATCTGTTCTGGAAC
>CAYUOD010000018.1:12375-17767 GCA_964446225.1 uncultured Acidimicrobiales bacterium
AAAGCCATCTCGACACCGTAGGAGTCAGACTCATCCAGGATGAGCTTTTCGTCTCTATTCAAGCGATTTGTAGCAGGATCCAATGATCCGGGATTAGCCGGATCCGGGATCTGCTTTACACAGACAACAACCTTCATGCCGCAAAGTTTGGCGCGTATCTCTCCACGAGAAAAATCACGGAGCCGAATTTGTTTCCAGTCCAACTCAATCGTCGCGGCGCGGCCTGCTACGCGGACCTGAGGCATACTCGTGGTGCATGCGTATTCTTCTGCTCGTCAACGGTGCCGCCTCCACGGTGACGGCCCGCACGCGTGTTGTCATCCGCAAAGCTTTGAAGGCTGAGCACGATGTTGAGCTCGCCGAAACTGGACGGCGCGGCCACGCCACCTCTCTCGCGAGAGGCGCCGCCCACGACGGGGTAGAAGTGGTTGTTGTGCTCGGAGGCGACGGGACCGTGAACGAAACCGCGAACGGATTGGCGGGTACGAATTGCGCGATGGCGGTGCTTCCAGGTGGCTCCACCAACGTCTTCTCGCGCATACTGGGGCTGCCTGACGATCCCGATGAAGCCACAGCCGTACTTCTTGACGCCCTGCGTAAACCCAGTATCCAACGCATAGGTCTTGGGATGCTGAACGGCCGCTACTTCACTTTTCACACTGGTCTCGGTTACGACGCCGCGGTCGTGGAACAGGTCGAAAAGCGGGGATCACTCAAGCGGTATGCGGGCCATCCCTTGTTCATCTGGGCGAGTCTCACGACCTGGGTGCGCCACTACGACCGTAAGTCTCCGAGAATGCGTCTCAAGTTCTCAAACGGTGACGTCGTCGAGGATTCCAAGTTCACAATCGTGCTGAACGCGGATCCGTACACGTACCTCGGGAGCCAACCTCTGCACCTCGTAGCTGACTGCGGGTTGAACGACGCACTGGCGTCAGTCTCATTTCGCAAACTGCGACTCACGACGCTCACCCGGCCGCTCATGAAGGCGATCCGTTCAGGCAACGGTGTGCCAGCAACGCGCAACATCCATGTCGCAAAAGATCTCACCCGCATCGAGATTACGACCTCCAAACCAGTGCCCTACCAGGTGGACGGCGACTATCTGGGTGACGTGTCAGATTTCGTCATCGAGCACCACCCAAATGTGCTCGATCTCGTGTGGCCCTCGACTGCTGGCGACTGAGCACTCGCTAGCGGCGACCAAGCAAGGCCAGCAGTCGGCCGGGATCGCTCGTGCAAACGGCATTCACGCCCATCTCATACAGTTCGATCTGACGCTGTTGATCCTCGACTGTCCAGACATTCACGGCCAGCCCCAAAGCGTGAGCCGCAGCGACATATCCCTCATCAACCAGCGCGTCGTTCGGGTGCACCGCTACCGCGCCACGCTCGGCAATTCGGGCCAATCCGTCTGGACGGAAGTGCTCCTTCAACAGCAACCGGGCGCGCTTGATGTCCGGCTCAACTTCAGCCATGCGCTCTAGGACACCCGGATCGAAACAGCTCACCAGCACCTGATCCACCAGATCGTGCTCCACGACGAGGCGCGCGATTGGTTCAACAATGCTGAACGTCGGGTCGTAGTCAGGATCGTTAGGGCGGTTCTTGATCTCGATGTTGATCACCGATTCACCGCAGGCCCCAAACGCCGCCCGCAAGGTAGGCAGCCAGTCAGGAAGGTCCACCTCGTTGGTCTCACACAGGACAGTGCCGCCGTCAAAAGTGGGATCGTGCAACACCACAAGTGCTCGATCAGCAGTAAACCGAGCGTCCAACTCGATGTAGTCGGCGCCAAGCGTCGCGGCCGCCTGAAACGCAGCAATTGTGTTCTCGGTCTGCTCGGCGGATGCTCCGCGGTGGGCCATTACGAGTCGGGAATCCGAATTCATGGAGGTGAGCCTAGCAATCTGAGAAACGACCTCAGATGGACTTGAGTGTGACACAGGTCACAACATTACCAAATATTATCTCTTGTCTGGTATTCGTAACACGACTACGATTTGGCCGTGACCGGGGGGACCGGCGCGTTGTAAAACGAGGAGTGAGCGTGACCACACTCATGGCAGTGGAAGAAGATTGGCGTGACCTGGCACTATGCCGCGACACGAGTCCAGACCTCTTCTTTCCCGTTGGCGTGACCGGCCCGGCAGTCGACCAGATATCAGCAGCGAAACAGATCTGCGACACCTGCGATGCCAAGATTCCGTGCCTCGAATTCGCGATCCTGATGCGTCAGGACACCGGCGTCTGGGGTGGAACCTCAGAAGAAGAACGACGTTCAATTCGCCGCCAGCGCACGCAGGGTCAGCGCGGCCTTAAGCTGGCCTAGCGCCACGCTGCATCGGCACCACGACCCTGACCCGGGTCCCTGAGACACCATCGTCACGGTTCTCCATCTCCAGACGACCACCCAGTTCACCGTCGATCAGCGCTTGGACTATCAGCAACCCAAGCCCCTGTGACTCCGTCGGGTCAAAGTCCTCTTTGAGTCCAAGTCCGTTGTCAGTGATGGTGAGCACAAGTTGTTGCGGGCGGGTATCCACCTTGACTACGACAAGTGCTTCGTCGGTGACGTCATCACCGAACGCGTGATCCACCACGTTCTGGAGAAACTCGTTCAGGACAACAGCCAATGGCGTGACGACCTCGGCCGGCACGATATCCGCCCCGCCGCTCACCACTATCTGTATCCGACGCTCAGGAGCCATAAGGCTGTCGCTGAAGTACTGGACCAGGTCCTCAAGCACACCTAGTAGTGGCACGTCCTGGCCGGCCTCATGCGCCAGCGCCTCGTGAACGAGGGCGATCGATCCGATCCGACGCACGGACTCTTCCAGCGCCATCCGAGCCTCTTTGCTCTCCATACGGCGACTCTGCAGCCTCAATAACGCAGAGATGGTCTGAAGGTTGTTCTTGACCCGGTGATGGACCTCGCGGATTGTCGCGTCCTTGGTAAGCAGAAGGCGATCGCGGCGACGCAATTCGGTGACGTCGCGCATGATGACGACAGCTCCGACGACGTCGCCGTCGCGCAGCAGTGGAATCGCGAGTACATGCATGATCAGGCGATCGTCCCGCTCCATCTCCTCGGATATGGGCACACGCTGCTGAAACGCACGCCGCACCACTTCCTGCTGTAGCCCCAACTCAACCAGGCGCTGTCCGCGGGCATTGCCAAGAACCCCGAGACGATGCAGGGACGAGACCGCGTTGGGCGAGGCAAATACCACTCGCGCATCAGCGTCGAGGTGAATGACTCCATCGCCTACCCGCGGCGCCTCCGCTACGTCGGTCTCATCATGGTTGAACGGAAACTCACCACTCGCCACCATCGCCGCGAACCGGTCAAAGATCTTGAGATAGGTGACTTCCAACTCGCCGCGCCGCCTACCCAGCGCTGGCGGCGCCTCGCGTGTCAGCATCGCCACAGGCTTCCCGCCGAGACACACAGGAATACAGGTGACCCGAGCCCTGGTCTGGGTCTCGGGCAGCGTGATTTCGCCGCGGACTATCGCGTTGTCTCGGTAGGAGCGGGCCAGCAGCGGGCGTTGGACCTCGTCGTAGACACCCTCAAGAACGTCGTCGTAGTAGAGCGTCTGGTTTGTGGTCGGACGCACGTGGGCCACCATCTTGAAACCCAGACGCTTGTCGTCAACGGGTATGAACAACAGGAGATCAGCGAACGAGAAGTCTGCCAGCAGACCCCACCAGCCGACCAGCCGCGCGAGATGGGCCTCTTCGCTTGCGCTAAGAGAGACACCAAGTCGTCGCGAGAAAGTCGGCACGGGTGCCGCCTACTCGGTGGCGAAGCCGATCGGACCCCTGCCCTTGTTCGCGATGACGTTGAGGTACGCGATCTGAGAGGCCGAAATACCGATTTCGTTGCCGTCGGCGTCGGTCAGCCACAGCGTGGACGACTCACTCGCGGCAGTATCGAACGCGGCGTGAATATCCTCAGGCTTGGTGTCAGGGTCCATTTGAACCTCAAGTTCACGACCCTGAACGATTCCGATGCGCAGCTGCACAGATGCCTCCAATAGTGAGCGGGATACCTATGGTACGTGCTCCCAAGCAGCTAAGGCTTCTGTGCCAACTCCGGCTCATTGACAGGCTCGTCACTAGCGGGTGACGGTGAGCCCGCGAGATCGGATTCTGGGTCCCAAAGCGGCCACCGTCTGGCGGCGTTATCCGCGTCCACAGTGCCTCGGGTCATCGCGCCGAGGGCGTCGCGGTCCTGAATAGCCTTCAGGACATGCCCGATGATCAGCGCCACAATTGCGAAGAAGATCCAGTCGTGGACAAAGGTGGCACCGGTGCGAATGTCATCTGAGAACGAGTCAGGGAACTTGAGCATCAAGCCAGTTACGAACGCCAACGTCAGGGCGACGGCCAGCAGCGAAGCCAGGATCTTCTGACCCGAGTTGAACTTGCCGATCTTCAGTTTGGGGCGGCGTTTTTTGGAGAGCAGCCAGGTCTTGTCGTCAGGTAACCAGCGCGAGAGGCGCCTGAAGTCCTGCCGCAGACCAGTGGGACGAATCAGCAGGCCGAGAATCAGCGGAATAGGCAGCAGGTAACCACTCCAGACGTGAATCTCCTTCACGGTGCCTCGCTGCCCCACAAGGCGGGTCACTGAAGGGAAGTAAATCGAGATACCCGTGGCAATGAGGATCAGGACGAGCGTTGCGACAGACCAGTGGACGAGACGCTCACCGGACGAGAACCGTTGTACGCGATCAGGTCGGGGCATCAGAGCGCCCGTTTGATCCGCCGACCCAGGCATCGATATCGTATCCGCGGACTTCCCAGTAGCCCGGTTCAAGTGCGTCGGTGAGCTCAATGTGTGAGATCCACTTCACGGACTTGTACCCGTACATGGGCGCCGCGACGAGACGGACCGGACCACCATGATCACGACTTACCCGCTCGCCTGACATCGTGTAGGCGATAAGCATGTCCTCGCGAGCTGCCTGCTCAAGAGTGAAGCTCTCGGTATAGAGGCCGTCATGGCTGTAGAGCGTGAGGTGGGTCGCCCCGCCCCTGGGCTGCGCACGGTCCACAATGTCCTGCAGTTTCACGCCAATCCACTGCACGTCGCGTACCCGCCAGCCCGTCACACACTGGAAATCCTTTGTCATGTGCAGCGGCTCGAAGTCATCTTTGAGGTTCGCCAGCGAGAAGGTGAACGCCTCTTCTACGAGCCCGCCAATACCAAGGGTGTATTCCTCGTCCGGAATGTCCGGGAACGTACCCGAAGCCGAGTAGATGCGGAACCTACCGCCGGTCGGAAGCACGCTGAGTGTATCGAGGGCACCCGTTGGGTCGCTCTCGGCAACGGACTGAAGGAAGTCCTGTATGGATCGACCAAAGGCAATGCCGGCTACACCGAGCA
>CAYUOD010000019.1:0-17503 GCA_964446225.1 uncultured Acidimicrobiales bacterium
CGCCGTCACGGACGCCTTCTTCTTGCGGTATCTGAGAACTTCACACGCCAGCTCCTACAGGAGCATCGACGCATCATAGGATGCGCGTGGCAAGCGACGCAGTGTAGCGACATCCCGCGAGAAATCCCCCACTGCAATGCTGGCGTGTCAGCCTAGGTGATCCACAGCAGTGCGCCGCGCCATACCCGGGATCTTCAGCCACACAGCGCTCGCTACTGCTTGCGGCGCCGGAATCGCCTACGCCGCTTTACCGGCTCGTCGACGCCCTGTTCGCCCTCAGCTGTCTCCTCGGCGCCCTCTTCAGGTTCGTCCAGCCGCAGCACGCCACCGATCTCCTCAAGCTCTCTCAGTTGCTGCGACTCGCCAGGATCCTCGCCTTCATCTACCCGCTCAGATTCGTCGTGTCGCAGAACACCACCGAGTTGCTCGATCTCTTCGTCGATTGCAAGCTCAGGACGCTCGTCGTCTGAACTGAGCAGACCGATCTCGGGAGGCAGATCAACCTCGGTAGGTGGCTCGAGCTCGCCAACCAATTCTTCTTGCACCTCGTCGGTTTCGGGACTCTCGGCTTCGAGAACCTCAGCTTCGCTAACCTCGGCATCCGATTCCTGGTGGTTGAGGTTCTGAGCTTCCTCCAGCGCCTGAGTGAGTCGCTCTTGTTGCTCGGTGATCTGCTCCCCCAGGGCCGTCACCTCGAAGCGCATGTTCGAGCGTGCTCGCTCCAGGTCGCTCACTTCACCCCGCATTCGTTCCTTGATCTTGTCGGCACGCTGGTTGGCTGCGACCTGAGCTGCTGCCATCACCCGAGCTGACTCAGCGACGGCCTCCGAGGTGATGATCTCCGCCTCCCGGCGCGCCTCATCTACAACTCCCTGATAGGCGTCCAGTGCTTCGCGCTTGGCCGACATATCACCGTCGAATTCCTCTGAGTTGCGCCGCGCCACACCGACCATCTCCTCAGCGTCCTTGCGCGCATCGGCCAGAAAGGCCTCCCGCTCCCGACGGGCCTCAGACAGCATCGCCTCAACATCGGCTCGGGCCTGGCGGCGTTCGTCTGCGATGATCTTGCGAGCTTCATCAAGTGCGGACTCGCTGGCGAGTTCTGCACTGGCGTTGGCTGACTTCACGAGGCGTTCAGCTTCGTCGCGCAGGAGCGTGGCCCGCTGTACGCGCTCCTCAGCCTCATCCTTCATGGTGCGCACCTCTGACAGCAGCGTCTCACGCTCGGCAAGAGCCTCATCTTTCATCTGCGCCACCTTCGCACGACCTTGCTCAAGCAACACGGCCGCTGCTGGTGAGTAGACCTGGCCCTGAGATGTGGCGGCTGCGGTCTCAAGCTCCAGAGCCTTGGCTCGGGCGTCGCGCAAGATATTTTCTGCTGCTTCCTGAGCTCCGGCGAGCAGGTCCTCAGCGTCGGCCGTCAGCGTCTCGATATCGGTGGCGGCGTCCGACTTCGATCTCTCGGCAGCGCGCAGGAGCGCATCCGCCTGCTGCCGCATGGCCGCCGCGGAGACCTCGAGTGCCAGCATCTCCTCGCGTTGCTGCTCGAGCACCTCCGAGGAGTTCGTGCGCTGTACGTCAGCTTCCTCCAAACGATTGAGTGCGTCGACCTCAGCTTGAGCGCGGATCTGGGCGGCCTCAATTTTTACTGTAGCCAGGACAGCCTTTCGCTCATCGTCATTGCGCGCCACGGCTCGCTCAAGCTCAGCATTGCGGGCCTCAAGCGAAACAACAAGTTCCTCAGAGCTGCGCGCGAATTCTTTCTCACGAACTTCGAGATCCGCTCGCCGCTTCTCAACTTCGAGCTCGGCCTGGGCGAGATCTGCTACTGCCTGCCTGTGCGCATCGCTGAGTTCGCCATCGTTGTCCTTGGCTGCTCCCGCTATTGTCTCGAGAAAATGTACGCGTTCCTCGGCGGTTCTGAGGCGACCCTGCAGCTCGTCGATGGCAACGCCGACACGCTCCAGGAAATCGTCAACGGCGTCCTGGTCATAGCCCTTGCGCCTGAGCGGAAATTCCTTGCTATCCAGCAGCCGTCGCGACAGGTCCATCGGATCAGAATAGCAACGCCTGTAGCCAAGGCTGCGGAGCCTCCCGGCTTAGCAGACGATGCCTATGACAATCTGCAAGACAATGATCACAATGAGAGGTGTGACGTCCAGCGAGCCTGCACCAAGACGCAGCATCGGAATGTTGCGGCGAAGTGGCGACATGAGCGGTTCGGTGACGGAGAAGAGTTGAGAATTCACCTTCGCCCAGAGACCACCCGCCCGGAGCGGAAAGAAGCTCAACACCATACGAATAACTACGACAATGACGAACGCTTCAAGCAGGAAGCATATTATTCCGAGCACACCGCGGTCCGATCTGAGACAAGCCTGAGCTTCCTATGGGAGCTGACCATGAGCTATGTGTTGAGACCTTGCTCAAGATCTCGGCGATCCTCTGCTGAAACCTCTACGTCGTCTGGCGTCAACATGTAGACGGCCTGTGTGACTTTCTCCATCTGGCCACCCAGTCCGTAACAAAGACCGGCTGAGAAGTCGATGATTCGGCGCGAGAGATCACCATCTACGGCCTGGAGGTTGACAATCACGGCGTTGTTGGCCTTGAAATTGTCGGCAACCTTCTGGGCATCGTTGAAGTTACGCGGCGAGACGACCTCAGGCTTCGCTCTCATACTCGAGGCCGGAATAGTGCGAACCACCGATCCGCTTGCATGCGGAACTGTCCTCGCGGCGGGCGCGGTCTGCGGAAGTGGAGCAACGGCCTGGGGTGGAGGTGAGGCGGCAGGGATCGTCCTCACCGATGCAGAATGAGCCGCGTTCGGAGGACCGGAAGGATCGCTCCCACCCATCGGCCTCACTATCGGATTCTGTCCCGTGGGCGGGTGGGCCATCGGTTGTGGCGCGACCGCCTGAGGAGGTGCCGCTGGACTACCTGACGCAAAGTCGTCGTAGTCTTCGTCGGGTCCAAGACCCAGATACATTTTCGCCTGTCGCCACATCGACGCCATAGATCCTCCTGCGAAGGTAACTCTAGTGTTGCAGGCCCTGTTTGGGCGTGCGCGGACCAAAGAGAGCTGTCCCGATGCGCAGCATCGTAGAACCCTCTGATACGGCCAGTTCGAGATCGTTTGTCATACCCATTGAACACACCTCAAGGCCCTGTTCGTCAACGAGTGAGCGCAATAGTTTGAACTGCCCACCGACCGCCACGTTGTTGCCCATTGCAGCGACGCCCATAAGCCCGCGGACATCGAGTCCGGCGCTCTGTGCGTGTGCGACAAGCGCAGCAGCATCTGCAGGCAGCACACCACCTTTTTGGGCTTCGCCTGAGATAGCCACCTGCACCAGGATCGAGGCGCCAGGCGCTCGCTTTGCGACTTCGTCGATAACGCTCGCACGATCCAGCGACTGCCAGAGATCAACGATGGCCGCAAGCTTCCGGATCTTGTTGCTCTGCAGACGACCAATGAAGTGCCACTGCGGCTGTCGCTGGGCGAGTTCGGTATGTTTGCTCACGACCTCCTGGGCGTAGTTCTCACCCACCGCATCACAACCAGCATCGAGAGCAAGGATGATGGCTTCTGACCCGAAAGCTTTCGTAACGGGCAAAATCTCGACTGACGCTGGGGCCGCGCCACAGGAAGCAACGCGAGCGTTGAGTGCAGCCATGCGTTCGTTAAAGGTGGCGAGATCGGGTAGTTCGTTCACGGCTCGATCCAGACACAGGTAACGAAGCGCTCGCTCTGTTGTCGCAAACGGTGAGAGAACAGCTGCGGATCTTCGGTGCACCTGTCCTCGATCACCTGCAGTCTCACACCGTTCATTTCGAGCAGCGACCGCACGGCAGCAACCAGATCCAGCGAGCGATCACCCGCACGGGTCGTGGCGGAAACAGTCTCACCGAATCGATCTGTGAGTCGCTGGAGATCATCTGCGCCGAACTCATAGCAACAGGCGTGGATACAGGCGCCAAGAGCCGCCGAGATCTCACCGGAGCCCAACAGGGCCAGCTGCTCGAGTGTCGCCTCGAGCACGCCAGCTTCGAGGCCCTTCCAACCAGCGTGAGCAATGCCCACGGCACTATCACTCATAAAGACCACCGGCGCGCAGTCGGCGGTGCGTACCGAAAGTATCGCTCCGGGGATGTTCGTGACGAGACCGTCGGCCTCGGCGCCAGCATGTTGGCCCGCTACATCCACCCGCAACACCGTCGCGCCATGGATCTGCTGGATCCAGGTCCATGGACCTTCGACTAACTGCTGCTGGTTCTGCGAACGGCTACTGCAACTGATTGAGAAGTCGCCGTCAGCCGACTCAGAATAGACCGCCTGGATTGTGCGGCCGGTTGCGCCTGACTCGCGCAGCAGTGTGCGCACCGCGCTACTGGAGGAAGGACGGCACGTCCAGGTCGCCGTCGTCGTCATTGTCAATCTCGTCGTCGACGGCGAACACATCTCGCCTCGGCTCAGGCCGGGACGAAACCGAGGTGGTCTGATGATCCCCAGACTCGGCTGGTGCGGCGGACTTGGAGATCGACGAGGACTCGGCAACCGGGCGCTGGGAGTCGCGCTCGTCGTCCCAACGGTCAAAACCAGCAGCAATGACCGTGACGCGTACCTCCGCGCCCATGGTCTCGTCGACCACGGCACCAAAGATGATATTTGCGTCAGGATGGGCGACTTCGTGGACAACCTCAGCAGCGTCGTTCACCTCAAAGAGGCCAAGGTCGGCTCCGCCTGAGATATTGAGCAAGATGCCTCTGGCCCCTTCGACGCTCGCCTCCAGGAGAGGACTCGAGATCGCAGCCCGGGCCGCGTTCACCGCACGACTGTCACCCTGGGCCTGGCCAATACCCATAAGAGCAGAGCCGGCATCGGACATGATCATGCGTACGTCAGCAAAGTCGGTATTGATGAGACCGGGTGTGGTGATGAGCGAGGTGATGCCCTGCACACCATGGAGCAGCACGTCGTCTGCCATCCGGAACGCGTCGAGCACCGACGTCTGTTCGTTCGCCACTGACAGCAAACGATCGTTGGGTATGACGATCTGCGTGTCTACCTTCTCCTTGAGCCTGACAATGCCGCCATCGGCCTGCACTGCCCGTCTCCGTCCCTCGAAGCCGAATGGACGGGTCACCACTGCGATTGTCAGCGCGCCGATTGAGCGCGCTATGTCAGCAACTACTGGTGCTGCACCGGTGCCGGTTCCGCCGCCCTCACCTGCTGTGATGAAGACCATGTCCGCACCCTGAAGCACGTTCTCGATCTCTTCTCGATGTTCCTCAGCCGCCTGCTCGCCGACCTCTGGATTAGATCCGGCGCCCAGCCCACGGGTCACTTCACGACCGATGTCCAACTTGATGTCGGCGTCACTCATCAGAAGTGCTTGCGCGTCAGTGTTAATGGCGACGAACTCGACACCTTTCAGGCCGGCGTCGATCATGCGGTTGACAGCATTGACGCCGCCCCCGCCAACTCCGACGACCTTGATAACTGCCAAATAGTTCTGTGGGGAACCTACCAACGAGGCCACCTCCAAAGCTCTAACTCTGCCTGACTGAAATTCAGCCAGGGTCGGTACTGGATGGGCCTGGACATTGCCAAGCTTTCCCCCGTACCTTGCGATCTGTGATGGCAAGAGCCTACGCGACTCCGGAGCGTGGTGGATCGATCCTCGATTTGTATCATTCTGCAGGCTCTGGCTGGGTTTGATCAGCGAGCAACACCGGTGTGTGCGGAACCGTCACATCGATGTCCCGGGTGGACATTTCGGGTGACGATTCGAACATCGCGAGCACGGCCAGAAACTTGTCTTCAAGCTGGGTCATCGTCCCGAGTTCAGCAGATCCTCCGGACGCGAACTCAAGCACTATCGAGCCGTCATCACGCAGCAGTACCGTGTCAAGCTCTCGTGCGAGTGTTGCGGGAAGGCGCTCAGCAACCCTGATGGCGGGACGAACGTCCACCGACATCTCCTGGCCGGGTTCAACGATCTCCTGGGTCACGTCAAGGCGGGGGATTTGTGCCATGGCCTCGCCTGTCATCGCGAGAACACGACCATCGGTGTCAACCAGCGCCCACAGCGGATTGATCGCGGTGCTCGCCGGGGCCGTAACCATTGCCACCGGGCTCCGCTCGACAATGCTGAGGCTGATCGTGCCAGGCCACTTGCGCGACACGGTGACCTCGTCCACCCATGGCAGTTCGGCAACGGCAGCTTCAATGTCTCGCTCATCTATATCCAGCATCGCTGCACCCAGATCGAGGCCCGCAGCATCTCGGACCGCCTGCACACTGGTGCGCTCCGCTCCGCCGACGTCCACACGATCAATATCGAGCAGTGGGGACCGCGTCAGGAGCCACGCCGAGGCGACAACCGCTACCGCTCCGAACAGCCAACTGAGGCGGCGCAGCCGTCGACGGCCTGCGTCACGGGCAACGCCAATACGTCTGGCCCGGATTCGCGGGTCCATTGCTGCAGTGGTCATGTGCTGCTCCCCGCTTCAAGATCGCTCCACCCGATCATCTTCACCTCGGGCACCAGCCAGATGCCTTTGGCCTCGTAGACGGCGCGCTGTACCTCAGCAATCACCGAAGCGACGTCCCTCGCCAGCCCCTGCGGCGATGCCTGAATGAAGTTTGCGTGCTTGGTCGACACCTCTGCTGTGCCAATTCGGAGGCCCTTGAGTCCGCAGGCGTCGATAATGCGGCCAGCAGAGTCCCCCTCCGGATTCGTGAACACCGAGCCGGAGTTTTGACCCCCGGGCTGATTCTCGCGTCTCCAACGAACGATCTCGGTCAGTAGCTCTTCGCTAGCAGGACGATCACCGGGCGCGAGGCCAAAGCGAGCCGTCAACACGATCTCGTTGACTGCCACTCCGGAGGTGCGATACCCCAGAGCCAGGTCGCTGACTGGGCGCCAGCGAGTCTCGGCAGATCCCAGGATCAGCGTCTCGGCGTCAATGAGGTTGGTCGCGATGTCAGCTCCGTGGCCACCCGCATTCATGCGTACAGCGCCCCCGACGCTGCCAGGCACACCAACGGCCCACTCCAATCCAGTCAACCCCGCGGCAACAGTCTTGCGGGCAAGAACCGGCAATAGCAGCGCCGCACCAGCGACCACCTGATCGTCATTGATCTGGCTGGTGCCGAGTCCCTCCCCGAGCACTACAACCAGTCCATCAAACCCTGCATCGGAGACCAGGAGATTCGAGCCTCTGCCCAGCACGAGAACGTCAACGCCCGACTCCTGCACTGCACGGGAGACGGTGAGCGCCTCCTCGGTCGAGTTGATCTCACAGAGCAACTTGGCTTGGCCGCCAACGCGGTAGGTGGTGCGTTGACCAAGCTCCTGGTCCTGCTGCGCGAGATCGCCAAGTACACCAAGTGCGGTTGAGATCCTGGCGGCGGTCACGAGTCGGAATCCCGGGCACGGATGCGGTCCTGGACGCGGTCAGCCAACAGCGTCACATCGCCTGCGCCAAGGGTGATGCACAGGTCACCTGGCCGTAGAATCTCTGCCAGATACGCCTCCGCGTCGGGCAGACTCTGCCGGTAGGCGAGCGAAGTTTGCGGATCGAACTCCGTGACCGCGTCGACGATGAGTTTTCCCGTGATTCCGGGCACGGCCGTCTCGCCAGCCGGATAGATGCCCATCAGGAGCGTATGGTCGGCCGCCACGAACGCAGCGGCGAAGTCGCGCCAGACATTGGCGGTTCGGCTGTACCGATGAGGTTGAAACACCGCTACGACGCGTTCCCAGTTGCCGTCTTTGGCTGCGTCGAGCGCCGCTTTTACCTCGGTGGGGAGGTGAGCGTAGTCATCAACGAATGTCACTCCCCCAGCCTCACCTCTGAACTCAAAGCGCCGCCCCACGCCCGCGTACCGACTCATTGCGCGGCGGACCGAATCGAGGTCAGCACCGAGCACGAGAGCCATCACCACCGCAGCAGTTGCATTGAGCGCATTGTGCCGACCAGGAATTGCGAGGTCGAGGCTTTCAGACTCGGCGCCACCAAACGAGATGGCAAACCGGGAACCGTTGCCGCGTGGTTCGTAGGACACGATACGGACGTCCACAGCCTCGCTGAAGCCATAGGTCGTTGCTGACAGCTCAGCGGCAATCTCCGCGGCATGGAGATCATCGCCGCAGATCACCCTCGTACCGGTCGCGGCAGCGGTGAAGTCTTTGAAGCTCTGCCTTAGTGCGGCAAACGTGCCGTAGTAGTCGAGATGGTCAGCCTCAACGTTGGTCACAATTACATGCTCGGCGCCAAGTTCCAGAAACGTGCCGTCAGATTCGTCGGCCTCAACCACGAAAAACTCACCGGTATCCCAGACCGCGCCAGACCCGATCTCATGCACGTCTCCGCCGATAATGAACGAGGGCTGCATGCCCGCTTCGATGAGCATGAGCGCCAGCATCGAGGAGGTCGTAGTTTTTCCGTGCGTGCCAGAGACCGCCACGGTTCGGGTGCACGCGCTGATCGCTGCAAGGATCTCGGCTCTCCGAAGCACCGGGATGCCCGCGTCCTTTGCCGCGACGACCTCCTGGTTGTGGTCTGGAATCGCCGTTGAGATAGCGAGATACTGCGCCCCGCTTATCTGCTCGGCCCTGTGTCCAACCCAGGTCTTTACCCCCAGCGAGCGCAAGCGATCTAGCCCGGCCGAATCCTTGAGATCGCTGCCGGTCACGGTCTGACCCATGGAGCTGAGCACCGCTGCGATTGCGTTCATTCCCGCGCCACCAGCACCCACTATGTGGATGTGATGAGACACCGAGAGGTCAAGAAGTTTGTCAGTCATTGCGCCGCATGCTCCTCTACGAGGTCCGCTACCCGGGCGGCAGCATCCAGATGGGCCACAGACGAGGCCGCCTTGGCCATCTCGGCCAGACTCGCCTCAGCTGCGAGAAGTTCGTCGAGAACGCCCGCCAGCCGCTCCACATCCAGATCCTTGTCTGGGATGAGCCTCGCTGCACCAACTTCGGTCAGCACCGTGGCGTTCGCCGTTTGATGGTCTGCTGTGGCAATGGGCAGAGGCACCAGTATCGAAGCAACCCCGATCGCGGCGATCTCAGCCACAGAGGTGGCTCCTGACCGACTCAGCACGAGGTCGGAAGCCGCGAGAACCTGATCCATGTGATGTTCGAACTCGACGGCCCGATAGCCAGGATTTGCGCGACCGGTGGTGGCCAGGTCTGCCTCAAAGAGCTCCCAGTCGCGGTGTCCAATGACATGGTGGACGCGCATTTCTGGTCGCTCTGCTGAAACTGCAATAACCGTCTCGTTGATACGACGGGCACCCAACGAGCCTCCGAACACACTCAGCAGCGGCCCATCCATTTGCGCTCCTATGGATTTGCGAGCGTTCTGCTTTCGGTTCGAGTCCTCGTTCCTGGCCATCGCCAGCATGTCGGCTCGCACGGGATTCCCGGTGACGGTCTGGTTCTTCAAACCAGCTGACGCGAAAGCCACCGCGCTAGCGCGCGCAAATCTGCTGGCCATTCGATTGGCAGAACCCGCAACCGCATTGGACTCCGCTACGACAACAGGTATTCGCCAGATGACCGCAGCCGTCACGCAGGCAACAGAGGCGTAGCCGCCGGTGCTGAGCACGACGCTCGGTCGTAGTCGCCTCAGCAGACCAATGGATTGCACGATGCCACTGAGGATGCCGAACGCGGCGCCGACGTTTTCGAGCGTGAGCCGGCGTTGAATACCCCGCCCAGGCAACAAGGTGAGGCTGAAGCCGGCCTCTGGAACCTCTGTCGCCTCGACTCCTCGCGAGCTACCAACGAAATGGATCGACTCGCTCGGGTGGCCGCGGTCGACGAGCTCGCGCGCGACGGCCATGCCCGGTGTGAGGTGGCCAAGCGTACCGCCACCGGCTATCACAGCGAAACAGCCTGAACTCATCGGGCATGCCTTGCCACGTTGAGAAGGACTCCTGCAGAAAGCATCGTGACCAGCAGCGATGAACCACCCGACGAAACAAACGGCAGCGTGAGACCGGTGATGGGCAGAATGCCGATTACTCCGCCGACGTTCACGAACGCCTGGAACATAAACCCGATCGTGATGCCGCCGGCCAGAATCGTGCCCAGCAGATCGGGCGCACGCATAGCTGTGACATACCCGAGCAGTCCGAGGCTCAGGAACAGCATCAGCATGACCCCAGCACCAATGAGACCCAACTCCTCACCGACGACTGCAAAGATGAAGTCGGTGTGTGCATTCGGCAGATAGCCCCACTTGGCGTGCCCTTGTCCAATGCCCGAGCCCCAGAGTTTTCCCGCTTGCAGCGAGATCTGAGACTGGGAGATCTGGAAGCCGGCGCCCTCGGGGTCTCCGCTTGGATCAAGGAAGCTGGTGATTCGAGCAAGGCGGTAGTTCGCTGTAAGCGATGCAATTACCCCCAGGGTTATGGCGACACCGCCCAGAATTGCTGTAGGCCGAAGCGGTACACCCGCTACAAAGAGTGCCCCGAAAATGATCGCACTGAGAATCAGCGTCGAGCCGAAATCCGGCTGCTTCAACAAGAGGGCAACTACCGGAATCATGATGAGGACCACGGTATTCAGGCTGCGTCGGTAGTCGCCGATCTGATGCTCTCTGGAGGCGAGCATCGCAGCCACGAACGCGAGAAGCGTGAACTTGAGAAACTCTGCTGGCTGCAGTCGAAGCGGCCCGATCTCCAGCCATCTCTGAGCTCCAAAAGCCTCCGATCCGAAGAATGTCGCGACAAACAAAAGCAGCATATTCGCGCTCAACATGAGCGGGGCCAACTTGCCCCACACTCGATATGGCACGCGCAGCGCCACCAGAAGGACAATAACGCTCAGCCCCATCCACATGCCCTGGCGCTGAAAGTAGAGCCATGAGGTCTCTCCGTCGGAGTCGCGCAGCGCCTGAACGGAGGAAGCCGAGAGCACCATCACCAGACCAAAGAGGTTCAACAGGACAATGACGAGCACGAGTCCGAGGTAGGTACTCCGGTGTTGCACCATCGTCGCCGCTGGCTTCGCCTTGGGAGCCTGCACCTTCTTCTTAAGGTCGACCACTACCGTCATGCCTGTCTCCCCGCTGAACTCATCAACTCAACAACGCGACAGAAGTCGCGCCCCCGCGCCTCGTAATTGTCGTACCAGTCAAAGGAGGCACACGCTGGCGACAGGAGAACCGAATCGCCTGGTTGCGCCATCTCCGTTGCCACGAACACTGCCTCGGACATGTCCTTTGCGAAACGCACCGGCCGATCGGCGAACACCTTGGCAATGTCCTCTGCGGATTCACCGATGGCGACCACGGAATGCACCGAGTCGGCATCAAGCAGAACCTCGCTCAGGTCCAGTCCCTTGTTGCGTCCCCCTGCGATGAGCACAACCGAATCGAATCCGCGGAGAGCGGCTCGCGTCGCGTGGGGAGCAGTCGCCTTGGAGTCGTCAAAGTAGCGCACCCCGTCAACTGTTCCAGCGAACCACAGTCGATGCTCGACGCCGCGAAACTCTGTGAGAACACTGCCCATCGCAGCGCTGTCTGCACCAGCTCTACGGGCCAAGGCAACGGCGGCTGCGGCGTTCGCCAGATCGTGAGGATGGGAGCGCGGGATGCCGTCGGGGAAGCCAAGTTCGTAGTCCCCAGGCCCCACGAGCTTCGTGCCGACCCAGTGATAGTCGCCGCCCGCGACACCAAAGGTCTCTTTGGTTCCTTGCGAGTCACCTACAGCCTTGAGAATCTCCTGGTCACCGTCTGGTAGCACTAACAGATCGGTGCTTCGCATCTGGGTTGCTATCTGGGCTTTCGATGCCCGATAGTCATCAAATCCGCCGTGCCAGTCCAGGTGGTCGCTGGCCAGATTCAACCACGCTGCAGCTCCCGGACGGAAGTACTGGCACGGTCGCAATCTGAATGAGGAGGCCTCAACCACATAGATGTCCGCTCCATCATCAATCGCTGAGACAAGGGGAACGTCCGTGTTGCCCGCGGCAGATGCATGAATCCCTGAAGATACGAGCATGTCCGTGACCAAGGTCGTGACGGTGGTTTTGCCGTTCGTTCCTGTGACTGCGACGAGCGCAGCCTCGGTCCACGAATAGGCCAGATCGAGTTCGCAAACGATCGGACGCTGAGTCCGCTCCGCCGAGGCGAATATCGGATGTGAAAGCGGAACCCCGGGGCTGGGAGCAACACCGTCGAAACTCGCAACGAGGGCATCCAAATTGGCACCTGTTGGTGTCTGCAGGAGTTCGACGCCCAGATCCCGGGCGATACTGATTCGCTCCGGGGTGGAACTGTCGTCAATCGCAGTTACGACAATGCCCCGCTTGAGACAGGCAGTCGCAACAGCCTGCGAGGTCGCAGCAAAGCCGACGACGAGCAACGACCGCAGTGCGGCCACCTCATATGGGAGGGCGGAGATCAATCCAACACACCGGTGCTGATGAGGTCGGCATAGAACAGACCGAGGGCGAGCGAGGTGGCGATCCCGGCAAGCAGCCAGAAGCGAATGATGACGGTCGTCTCCGGCCAGCCTCCGAGCTCAAAATGATGATGAATTGGCGCCATGCGAAAAACCCGTTTGCCTCCGCTCATCTTGAAATAGCTCACCTGGATGATCACCGAGAGCGTCTCGATCATGTAGATGCCACCGACCAAAGGCAGCAAGAGCGGCGTACGAGTCATGAGCGCCAGGCCAGCTATCGCCGCGCCAATCGCAAGTGAGCCGGTGTCGCCCATCATGATCTGCGCCGGAGCTGCGTTCCACCAGAGAAAACCCAGACAGGCGCCAGCCATGGCGGCTGCCACGATAGCCAGGTCGAGAGCCTGAGGCACCTGGTAGATCTCCTCGTTGCGGAACTGCCAAAAGCCGATGATCGTGTAAGCCAGCAGACTGAAAGACCCCGTGCCGGCTGCAAGACCGTCGAGCCCATCGGTGAGATTTACCGCGTTCGTGACGGCCACCACGACCACTACCGCGAAAATGAACCAGCCAATGCGCGTGATCCCGATTCCCGGACTGTCGAAGCGGGTGAAACCAAGCGTCGTCTGTACGCCTGCCCACTCCAGAGCCAAGAACGCAAACACAGACCCCACGCCCAGGAGACCAATCATCTTGGCCTTGCTGTTGAGTCCCAAGTTGCGCGCACGCATGACCTTGAGCCAATCATCCATGAGGCCAACGGCAGCCGCGCCGGCAATGACGAGCATCACGCTGAGCCCACCCTTGGTGAAGATAGCCCCTTCGCGCAGATGACTCACCGTGTAGCCGCCGATGGCGCCAGCGACAATGGCGATGCCGCCCATCGTCGGCGTGCCGACCTTCTTCTTGTGCGAGTCAGGACCTTCCTCGCGAATGGGCTGGCCCATGCGGCGATTCACGAGCCACGGGATCAGAAACTTCGTTCCGATCAGGGTAATTATCATCGAAGTCGCTGCAGCTAGCAGCAGAGCAATCACAGGGTGTCCTCCAGTTGCTCACGCAGTATCAGGCGGGCAACTTCTCGATCATCGAATTCGACCACACGGTCAGCAAATGTCTGTGTGGTCTCATGCCCTTTACCCGCAATCACAACAACGTCGTCTCCGGCGGCGTTGTGAAGGGCCTCTCGAATAGCTGCTGCACGCTCGACAACGATCTGAACGCTGCTCTGTTGCCCGGAGGGTATGCCCCCAATTATCTCTGAGATAATGACCTCCGGTGACTCCTTTCGGGGATTGTCCGAAGTGACATAGGTCATGTCCGCGAGTTCCGCGGCGATTCTGCCCATCTCCGGTCGCTTCTGAGCGTCCCGGTCTCCGCCACAGCCCATCACAACAATGACGCGACCCTGCGTCATGCTTCGGGCTTCGCTCAGCACCAACTCGAGGGCCGCAGGCTTGTGGGCGTAGTCCACGATGACGCTGAAGTCCTGGCCCTCTTCAACTGGCTCAAGGCGCCCGGGCACCGGTCTGAGTAGCGGCAACAGTGGCCCGA
Source organism: uncultured Acidimicrobiales bacterium (assembly GCA_964446225.1). Classification (GTDB taxonomy): domain Bacteria; phylum Actinomycetota; class Acidimicrobiia; order Acidimicrobiales; family Poriferisodalaceae; genus CAYUOD01. The sequence goes on from CAYUOD010000019.1 coordinate 13,985, forward strand.
TCTGACCTACTTCGTAACCCAGCAGCAGCGCCGTCTCAGCCGCGGCCTGCGCGTTGGAGACGTTGAACCGTCCCGGCATGGTCACCGCAGTGGTCTCGCCACGCCACACAAATCGGGTGCCGGTATCGGTGGAATCAATATGGTCCAGCTGATGCAGGCCGAAAGGGGTTGCACCGGATCCCAACTGGCTCGCGAGCCGCTGCCCCCATTCGTCGTCGACGCACACCAACCGATGAGCAGCCTCGTGGTCCACAAACAGGGCGCGTTTGGCCGCAAAGTACTCGCCCATCGTGGAGTGATAATCCAAATGCTCGGCCGAGAGGTTCAAGAACACCACTACATCGAATGCAACGGCGTCGACCCTGCATTGAATCAGCGCGTGCGAGGAAACTTCCATCGCAACAAAGTCAACGCCCTCGTCGAGCCAGTTCCTCAGTCGCCGTTGCAGAATCGGAGACTCTGGCGTGGTCCGCGCTCCACTGAGGGTGCCGAGCACCTCAGACGATGCGCCCAGCATTCCCAGAAGCTGCCCCATGAGCATTGTCACGGTTGTCTTGCCGCTGGTGCCGGTCACTCCGACGACGCGCATGTGGTGACTTGGCTCACCGTGAAGCTGTGCCGCGATCGGAGCGAGCGCAGCTCGCGTGTCATCAACCAGAAGTTCAGGCACACCCGCGCTGACCGAACGCTCGACCAAGAGCGCAACCGCTCCACTTTCAACCGCACTCTGTGCGAACTCGTGCCCATCGCTCGTCTCACCGGTCACGCAGGCGAACATCCAGCCAGACTCAATGGCGGTGGAGTTCTGGGTAATATCCAGAATCTCAGGATCGCTTGAACCCACGAGAGTTCCGCGGCTCACGGCCTGGTGCAAGCTACTCAGCAACATCGACAACTTCCGCGGTCTCAGTCGGCGGAATCCGCAGGGTGCGCAATGCAAGTCCGGCGAGCTCGCTGAACAAGGGCGCAGCAACGGCGCTCGCGTAGTAGGCGCCGACGGGCTCGGCGATGACGACCACAATGGTGACCTCGGGATTCACCGATGGAGCGAAGCCGGCAAATGTCGCAATGAACGCATCGTCTCGATAGCCACCATTCTCGAGGTCAGGGATCTTGGCTGTTCCCGTCTTGCCAGCGACCCGGTATCCGGGCACCGCCGCTGCATTACCGGTTCCAACTCCGTGCACGACGCCTTCCATGATGTCGCTGATCGTTGCGGCGGCCTCCTCGGACATCACGCGACGTCTGGGGCGCTCGGGCATGCTCTGGTGTTTACCCTCGCCATCGATCGTGGCCCGGACCAGAGTCGGTGAAATGTATTCGCCCCCGTTGGCGATCGCGTTGTAACCCGCCGCGAGTTGCAGAACTGTGGTGGACATTCCATGCCCGTAGGAGATGGTCGCCAAAGAGGTGCCGCTCCATTTGTCGGGCGCGGCCAGAATGCCTCTGGACTCGCCCGGGAACTGAGGCTCCCCATCTGGCCCAGTGGCCTGACCAAGGCCAAAGCTTCGCAGCGTCTCATAGAGGCGTTGCTTGCCCAGCTCCTCAGCGATGCCTACCGTTCCGAGGTTCGATGAGGTCTGCAGAATCTGCTCGACCGTCAATGTCTTCGCGCCGCCATGCTCTTCAAAGGTCACGTCAGCGACCGTGCGCGACGCCTCGATCTCAATGACCGTGTCTCTTTGCACGATGCCAGCCTCGAGTGCGCCGGCGATCGTAAAGACCTTTGCGACCGAACCCGGCTCGTAGACATCAATCATGGGTCGGTTGTAACTCGCCGGCCCGACCGTTCCATCCTCGTCATCTCGGACCATGCTGGCCATCCCGAGGATCTCGCCGGTACGTGTCTGCATGACAACAGCAGACCCCCATGCCGCGCCGGTCTCCAAAACTTTGTCGCGCACAACTTTCTGCGTGAGCCACTGCATCTGCGAATCAAGGGTGAGCACGAGGTCGTTGCCTGGGACGGCTGTCTTGACCGATGAGGATGTACCCGGGATTTCGCCGAAGGGTCCACGTTCGAACTCGACCCTTCCCTCTGAGCCCTGAAGGAGTTCGTCGTAGAACATCTCGATGCCCTTATCGCCGACGTTGTCGATGTTCACACCGCCAACTATGGCAGCGGTGAACTCGTCCTCGACCGTCGAGAATCGATCGGGCTCGGTGACAAACGTAACGCCATCCAGATCAAGCTCCCTGATGGCCTCCGCCACCTCCGGCTCCAACAGTCTGCCGAGGTAAATCTGCTGTCTACCAGTACTTTCGGCGGTCGTTATGCGCTCAGTGAGTTCGGCCACGTCGTCACCGAGCAGGGGCGCGAGGGCCTGGGCGTACTCTGCGGGCTCCAGTACCACCTGAGGATTCAGGTTGGCCGTTGGTCGAGGCAGAGAAATTGCCAGCTCAGCGAAGTCTCTGTCGAGGATCGTTCCCCGAGCTGCAGGTACGCGTTTGGCACGCTGAACCCGCGAAGCATCAGTCGCGGCGAGCGTACCGTCGCTGAGTTGTTGGAGCCGAACCAGTTGACCGAGAATTAGCGCAAAGGCCAAGAGGGTCGCGATCATCACGGCGTGAAGTCGCCGGCGTGGATTGCCTCGCCTGTCAGGTGGTCCGACGAGGCGAGGAGCAACCGGGCGCTTGAGCCCCGGTCGAGCAGCGGCAGCCTGCAGACTCACGAGTCCGAGCGCTCATCCTCTGGAACAGGAAGTGGCAGCGTCGCGGCAGCTACCTCAGCCACGGCCGCGTTACTGGGCGCGAGATACGTGGTCTGGCCTGCTGGCACGAGGCCAAGTCGATATGTCGCCTCATTGCGAAGCCGGTCTGGATTCTTGAGCCGTGCGACGTCCAGTCTGAGTTCAAGAAGTTCGTTTGCCCGTTCGGCGGTCTGAATGTCGATCTGCGTTACTTCGTACTGGCCCTGGACAAGAACGGTATGGAACGCGGCGAGTCCGAAGAACGCACCGAGCAGAGCGAACGCTGCAAGTACAGCGGCCACACCGAAGCCACGCCGACGGCGACGACCCGACGTCACACGCAGCCGCACTTGATCCTGCGACCTCGGCTGCGGAATGGCTGTCGTGCGGGCAGGACTCGCGGTCATGATGACTCCGTATTGAGGCGGGTAGCTGCACGCAGTAGGGCACTTGCAGCGCGGCGGTTGTACTGGACTTCTTCTGAGCTGGGACGCCTGACGCCCGACCACACGAGTGAGAGTTCTGGCGTCGCACCACAGACGCACGGGAGGCGAGGCGGACACTCACAGCCGCCCGTCACACCGTCCCGCATGCGCTGCTTGACGATGCGATCCTCGCCTGAGTGGTACGAGATGACGACGAGTCGGCCTGCAGGAACTAGTGCTGCGATTGCCGCGTCAAGAGCATCAGTGAGGAGGTCAAGCTCGGCGTTTACTTCAATGCGGATGGCTTGAAACGTCCGCTTGGAAGGATCCCCACCCCGGCCTCTGCCCCGGGTCACCGCAGCGCGGACCACATCAGCGAGTGCGTGAGTCGTGTGGAGCGGTCG